>CAIRSO010000509.1 GCA_903881215.1 uncultured Bacteroidia bacterium | reverse complement strand
TTATATACGCATGAAATAGCCATGAGAAATATATTCACACTAACCGAAAATGATTAATTGGCTATTCCATTTGGCCATTAAAAAGCAAATTATAAACAAATGAAACCCATTGACAGAAAAGAATTTATCAAGGAATCGGTGGTCATGTCAGGTGGCCTGCTGGTGACTCCCGCCTATGTCAGAAACATGGTCTCAGATAGTCCAAATGAAAGGATCAATGTAGCGCTTATTGGTATCGCCGGTAAGAGACCAAGCGTCAGGGGAATAATCAACGGAAGGGGAATCGTGCATATCAACAACTATGCTGAGATCCCTAATGTCAGGATCAAGACCATTTGTGATGCGGACGAGCGCTTGTTCCCGGAGAAGATTAAGATCATTGAAGAGAAATTCGGGTCAACACCAAAAACCGAATTCGATTTTCGCAAGGTTCTTGAAGACAAAGAGATAGATGTTGTATCCATTGCTACTCCCGACCACTGGCATGCGCTCATGACCATTTTGGCCTGCCAGGCAGGAAAAGATGTTTATGTAGAAAAACCGGTTTGTCACAACCTGTCGGAAGGTCGAAAGATGGTGGAGGCTGCCAGAAAATACAACCGCATGGTTCAGGCTGGGATTTGCTACAGGGACAGCAAAGCCGTGAAGGAAGGCATCCAGTTTGTTCATGACGGAAAATTGGGGAAGGTATACATGGCCAAGGGGGTTACCTACCGATACCGCGAAACGATTGGGAAAGTGGCTGATAGTCCGGTTCCGGAAGGTCTTCACTGGGACCTTTTCCTCGGACCGGCCCCTTTGCGTCCCTACAACGAAAACAGGTTTCTTTACAACTGGCATTTTTTCTGGGATACCGGAGGGACGACCGAATTCGGAAACAATGGTATTTACAGGATGGATACGGCCCGTTGGGCTTTGAACAAAAATGAACATCCTGTGAAGATCAGTTGTACAGGAGGAAAATATGGCAGGGACGACGATCAGGAGGTACCCAATATTCTGATGGCTGATTACGAGTACAGCGATGGCGTAATCCTTCAAAATGAAGCAAGGTGCCTCGCAACCAACCAGGAGGGATTTGGTGGGGCTGCCGATGTATTTATTTACAGCGATCAGGGATGGATGACCTTCAGTCCGGATGGATACAAAACCTATTTCGGAAAAAAGAGTGAACCTGGTCCAGCCAAATCGGACAAGGACTTTCCCACCGGCGAACTGCACAATGGCTGGAAAAACCTCATCGATTGCGTAAGGAGCCGACGACGGGAAGATCTCGACAATGACATCCTGGAAGGACATCTTTCAGCTGCATTGGGACATCTTGGGGTTATTTCCTATCGCACAGGCAGAAAACTTACCTTTAATTCGGAGAAGGAGAAATTTGTCAATGATCCGGAGGCTGACAAACTTTTGACAAGGAAATATCGTGAACCTTTTGACCTACCGAATCCGATTTAATACGATAAGGGACTAGCAGGAGCACTGGTTTATACTGATGGTTTGTCCATTATTTGTCTTTTCAGCGGAACAGTTCATCCGGTACAGCAGGCTTCATGTCGCTTAGACTGAAGTAGGTCTGCTGTCCATCAGGGTCGGGAAATTCTTTCAAGGTAAGTTCGAATTGATGAGGTGGCACAGACATGCCAAAGGAGGCCTTCCAACCTTTGACTTTGCAGGCAGTTCCATCAGGGCGCAAGGTGCTGTCCGGCACCAGTGTCATGGTGGAAGGATCCAGGATGATCCGGCTTAGCTCGATGCCATCCAGTCCTTTGAATTTTTCGTTTTGCGACGGATTCAGACAATAGACCATAGGACCGCGCATAATGGCTACACGCCCGGCTTGTCTTTGACGACCTTCGATTAGCCGGAATGGCATAGGCATATCCAGAGTCACGACATCCCCGGTTTTCCATTCTCGTTCAATCGGGAGGTATTCACCGGTTCTGATTTGCTGGCTTACATTTTGTCCGTTAACAGCAACTTTTGTCTCTGCAGCCCATCCGGGAATCCTTAGCTTAAGCTCAAACTTCGTTGGTTTGGTCATGGAAAGCTTCAATTTTACCTTGCCGTCTGAAGGGTAAGCTGTTTCCTGCTGAAGGACCAACTTTTGTCCTTTTTGAAGTGTTAGCTCTGCCTTAGATGCTGTGTAAAGGTTAACTGCAACACCTTTGTCGGTGGTGTAATAAACAAATGCTGGCAATTCGGCTATGATGCGGCGGTAGTTGTTTGGGCAGCAGTAAATGTCGTCCGGATGGTATTCACGTTTACCTTCCGTTGGGGCAAAATACCTTATCTGCCTTCCATTTGGCGATTGAGCGGCAAAGAGCGTGTTGAAGATGGTGCGTTCCATCAGGTCGCCCCAAAAGGACTCTCCCTTTTGACGTAACATCGCATCGTAAATCCGAATCTGGTAAGCAGTGGCACAGGTCTCTCCAAGAGCTCCGCGACCATCCTGATCATTCGTCCATATCTCCCACTGTCCGCCGCTGCCGGTAAGCATCAGTCCGTCGTTGTTCAACATGAAGTCAGTTGCCCGCTTTGGTACCCGCATCAACTGGTTATCGCCGGTCTCACGGTACAGTTCCAACAAGGCAAGTGTTCTGGACAGGTAAGCGTACATGTGCCCCTCGATGCCGGGTTGTCTGCCAACAATGATCGGTAAGTCCCATTCGGGTAATTTTCGTGTCTGGCAAACGAAGTCCAGATATTTCTTCTCCCCCGTGACCCGGTGCAAGGCCAACATGGTTCGCTCCAATCCCGTAACGGCAACGTGAGGTGCTACGCCACCCTCATTCCAGTTTGGCGGAAGCTTCTGCCAGTTGAGGATAAGGTAGTCGGCTACTTTCCGCGCTCCGGTGAGCGACTCCTGCTTTCCAAACAATTCGAAATCACGCAACAGACCCCATGCGATATATTGTACCTCATGGATATCCCATAGTTTGCCCATGCGATTGGGTGCTGGGAATAGTCCCACGTAGCCGTCTGCCTCCTGATGCCCGAGGACATGATTCACCAAATGTTCCTTGAGGGCAATGACCCTGGAATCTTTCGTATTGGCAGCCAGTGTGGCTGTTGCATCAATTAGCTTGCCCAACCCAATATAACCCCCGCCAAAACCCTTCCTTGCTTCAAACGGTAGCAGGAAGTCCTTGTCAGCATCCAATACCAGCAGGTTATTGTTGATAGTGACATCGATCCGGCGCCCCATTTCGCCGTCCAACTTTACCGAGTTGATAAAAATGGGCTTAAATTGGTCCGTTTCAACTGTGGAATCATAACTGTTGCCTTGGGGTAAAAAAGTAAAGGCAAAAATAAAAGGCAAAGCAACAAGCAATAATAATTTTTTCATTGTTATTGAATTTGTTTAATTGAGCCAGGATTTTATCTTTTAAGCAGGCTACAAAAACCAAATTTAAAAATATTCGTAAAGATAGTTGTCAATTTAATTTTTTAAAACTTTTACTTATGGTTTATCCATTCATTAATGTATGGGCCGTGCTGGTCGGCACGCTTGCCCTTTGGGTTCTGGGAGCCCTATGGTATAGTCCGGTTTTGTTCGGAAAAATCTGGCAAAAAGAAGTTGCATTCAAAGAAGAAGAAGTTACAAAAGGGAACATGTTTATGGTTTTTGGCCTAAGTTTTCTTTTGATGCTTTTCATGGTTTGGGCATTGAATTTCGTTATCAATGCTCACAAACCTGAAAATGTCAGCATGTTTATGGGACTGCATTACGGTGCATTTATGGGTTTTTTCTTCTCCATGATGACCATGGGAGTCAATTATCTTTACCAGCGCCGGTCAGTAACCCTATGGCTTATTGATGGATCATACATGGTGATCGGATTGGGAATTGCCGGTATGATTCTGGGTGGATGGAGATAGTTGGATGGATTTCACTAATCCCCAATATCGTAAACCTGCAATACGCTTCCATGCCTGATCAGCAACATTTTATTGTAGATTGATGGGTGCGCCCAGTGTGGTCCTTCGCCACCTTTTACCTGCAATGTGCTGATTATTTCCAAGTCGCCGGTATTGGGTTTTACCAGGGCCACATGTCCGCCCTTTTCTTCATAAAAGTATAACATGCCATCGGCTGAAATAACAGAGCCTTTGGTGAACCATTCTTTCTCCCAGTTGGTCGTTCCGGATTCCCAATCAACCGATGCCCAGTTTCCTCTGGTATTGTCAAGCATGGTGGAGCCATAAATTGCCCCGTTGAGTAAAACCAGTCCGCCATGATGCGTATCCAGAATATCGTTTTTCCATTTCAGGGAAATTGATTTGCCATCGTCGGAAATATGAAAAAGCATGGCAGGCTGTTCGTTGCCATAGGTAATAAAAATGTCTCCTTTGTAGAAAAGAGGCGTGTTAGCCGCTTCACCTTTCCCTTTTGAAGTGTGATACTGAATGGTGTTGTAACTCCAAAGGATATTTCCGTTGCCTGCATCTATCCCGATAAGATCGTCGGAAGTTTGTATGAGCACGATTTTCATTCCGGCCCATTCCACCAAAGATGAGGAAGCATACGATTTGCTGCCTCCTGCACTTTTGCTCTTCCAAAGTAATTCGCCCGTCTTTTTGTGAAAGGCCACAAGAGTTGTTTGATTGCCCCCGGTCACGTATAAAGCAGCCTCGTCGGTTAAGAGTACCGACTCCACATTTCCCCAGTGCATATTCTTGCCCTCGAATTCTTTTAGCGGCTCTTTTCTCCAGACTTCTTCTCCCCCTTTGGTAGACAGGCAAACCAGATCACCCATTCCACCAATCAGATAAATCCGGTCATTTTCGATGGTTGGCGTGCCGCGCGATTCAGGATATGTTCTGATCCACGCATGACTGTATGTTTTTTCCCAAAGCAGCTTCCCATCCAAATCGCAGGCCGAAATAACATCAAGGGTGTCAGATTTAAGGCCTGTTATATAGATTACATTTTTATATACCACGGGCTGAGATAATCCTTTCCCGATGGATTCGATTTTAAATTTTAAGGTGGGTCCTTCCGCAGGCCAGGCTTTCAGCAGCCCCGTTTCAGAATAGATGCCATCGCGGGCAGGGCCCCTCCACTGCGAAATTTTGTTGCCCGGACTCAATAGCATTACCAGTAATGTGGTTAAAAGAAGCAGGGATATCTTCATGGTAATAAAAATGATTCAATTGTTTTTAGTTCTATAAAGAAAAGAAAAATTCAATATAAAAAATTTTACAATTTGACTACCTCAAGAAAGGCAACTGGGCTGGCCTAAACGATGCAATTTTTGAATTTAGTACCTGTGCTTGTGCTTGATAAGTAACCGCAATGCCTGATCGTAGGTAATGTATTTCCAGGTCCAGTCGAGCAAAATAAAAATCTTGTTCTTAACCCCAACGATAGAAAGTAGATGGACAATAGACCACAATAGCCATGCAATGTACCCTTTGAACTTTCCAAATGGCAGATCGGCTACAGCGAGGTGCCTGCCAACTGTTGCCAACGAACCTTTGTCCCGGTAATGAAATTGCTTCAGTGGCCAGTTCTTTTGCATTCTACCTATATTATCCGACAGCAAATTGGCTTGTTGCATGGCCACCTGGGCTACTTGAGGGTGACCACTGGGATATGCCTCTTCAATCATCAGGGAGTTGTCTCCCAGTGCAAAGATATTTGAATATCCTTCTACCTGGTTGAACCTATTTACCAGAAGTCTGTTGTTTCTGCCATAGGATTGAGGGGAGATTCCCTCCAACCTTCCTGAAGTGACGCCCGCTGCCCAGATGACATTTTTCACCCTGACCGATTCATTGTTGGCCAGGGTAAGAATCCGGTCGTCATAATTGGAAACGGCGGTATTGGTTCGGACTTCAACGCCCAATTTTTCAAGATAGTTCAATGCAGTGAGCGAGGCTTCTGTCGACATTGCTGCCAATATACGGGGTGATGCCTCGAACAGCATAATCTTCATATTGCTCATATCCAGTTCGGGATAATCTTTTGGCAAAACATATTTTTTCATCTCTGCTACAGCACCTGCCAGCTCGACACCTGTGGGTCCCCCTCCTATAATCGCAACATTCAAATAGGCACTGATATCCTCTTTTTTGTCCTTGTTCAGTGCTTTTTCAAAATTCTTCAGGATTCTGTTCCTGATAAATAATGCATCCGGCGCACTCTTCATCTGCATCGAGTTCTTCTCAATAGCCTCATTGCCAAAAAAATTGGTCTTTGCTCCGGTTGCCAGGAACAGATAATCATATCTTAAACTGCCTATGTCAGTGGATATTTCATTGCTGTCAGGATCTACACTTTCCAACTCTGCCATTCGAAAATGAATTTTAGTATTTTGGAGGACCTTTCTCAATGGAAAGGAGATTGCACTTGGCTCCAATCCTGCCATCGCAACCTGGTACAACAGTGGCTGGAACAAATGGTAATTGTTGCGATCAATCAAAACTATCTGCAAATCATATTTTAGAAGTTTTAAGGCAAGTTTTAATCCCCCAAAACCTCCTCCAACGATCACAACCCTTTGCGCAGCGG
>CAIRSO010000508.1 GCA_903881215.1 uncultured Bacteroidia bacterium | reverse complement strand
GTTATCAACAATTGTTAATAACTCCGGTTGAAATCAGGTTGGTATAAAAGCGTCAAAATAGTTGCAAAACGGGTATCAGATGTATTACATTTGATTCATCAGGTCAGCCATAAAGGGTCACCCAAAAATGGTGGAAGAGGCCAAAAGTTCTTAACTGAGTTTGAAGCCAAATCGTACAGGTCGCAAGATCTGCGCCACAGACGGGTCGGAGTTCAGGATCACATGGAGCAATCCGATGATATCCGGACAACCAAAAGTGCTGAGTGTTCTTTTCAATGTTGTAGCAAAAAAGTCGAAGATCAGATGGTTCGCAAGTCCCGGAAAATTTTCGAAGGAAATCGCTTCTCGCAAGAGAGGGCTCGCAAGAGTGACCCGCAAGGGTTAGAAAGTACCGGGTTTTAGTTGATTGAAAGATTGATTTATCTCCCGACTTGATGCACCCCCTCCATCGCGGATTCCGAAAGGTGACCGTGGGGAGATTTCCGGAATGGAACCCGCAAGGAGACCGGGAAGGAAGCCTGAAGAGATAGCCGTTAAAAGCCGTTTCACAAGGAAGGGAGCCGGAGAGGTACAAACGAGGCGTAAGTTTCGGGCGTGCAGCGAACGGCCGGCAAGAAAGAAGGCACTGAGCGTTCTTAAGGAAGTTGAAGCTTAAAGTGTAAAGCAGAACGTGACGCAAGTCACGGGAAGTTTTCGAAGGAAACCGGAGTCGCAAGACGAAGGAAGTACCCTGGAAGCCATTTCATCGCAAGATGGGAAAAGCCGGCAGGACTTATAGCAACTCCCTCTGGGAAGGAGTCCGCAAGGATTTCGAAAGGAGAACCGAAAGTTACCGCTGTAAAAGGTTGTAACGGAAGGTCAGGGTCTACAGAAAGCAGGAAACAAAGCGTAAGCCGCGTCAGTGCAGGATGACCAGCCAAATAACCGTAGCCTGGCACCACGACAAGTTCGCTTGTCTGGGAGGATGGGAACAAATTCAAAAGATTTGTTCCCATTTGTGTTTTTATAAAGGCAGGGCAGTCGCTCCACGACTGCCCTCCATTTGTTGACTGAACTATTACTACTTTTTTGCTAACTATTATTTACTGCCAAAATGAAGACACTCTTGACGACTAGGTCAAAAAGCCTTGTCACAATACTTATTATAGTACTCAGCAATTTTACGGCCAACTCACAAGGTCGGTTTCTGCGGGGAGAAGTATGGCAAGATTATTCTCTTAAAGATAAAAAAGCTGATTTCTTTGTTTCTAAAAAAGGGAATGACAGTTGGTCCGGGAAACTGTCAGATCCGAACAAAGATGGTACCGACGGTCCGTTTGCTACAATTCAGAGAGCTCAACAAGCAGTCAGGGTTTTGAAAGCTGCCACTTATCTGCCAAAAAAAGCTGCTCTGGACAAACGCTTCATCGGGTCACCTCATCTTCTCGGAAGCGGAAGAGATATTCTGGTCTTGATAAGAGAGGGTGTTTATTCGCTTGACAGTACCCTGGTCTTTCATCCAGCTGATGGAGGCGAGCGAGTCGAGACAGAACTGCCAACCGGTGCATTTGAATACCATCAACTCAAGGATTACTTCGTCACTTATGCATCTTACCCGGGCGAACAAGCAGTCATTTCGGGAGGCGAAAGGATCACCGGATGGAAAAAGAAGGATGGATTAAAATGGGTAGTTCAATTGGATAAAAATGAAGTTAACGAATTGTTTGCCAATGAAACAAGGCAGACATTGGCGAGAACTCCCAACACAGGACGTTTCCCTACCAATGGACAACCCACCAATCCCGGGTATTTCAGCTTCAGACCAGGTGATCTAAAAAACTGGAAGAATCTGCCTGAAGGGAGAATAAATATGGAGGTCAGATGGGGTGCTGTTAATACATCTCTAACCAAAGTCGATGAAAAACAACATATTGCTTACCTAAAGAAACCTGATGAGGAGATACTAAATGTGCCACCGGAATATTATGTAGAAAATCTGGAGGCACTGCTTGATACTACCGGAGAATGGTATTTTGATCAAAGGACAAAACTTCTTTCCTATATTCCCGACAAGGGCATCGAAAACCCAAACTTCGCGAACATCCTCATTCCCAAAACCGGCGGACTGATTAAAGCTGAGGGCACGAGGGAAAGGCCATTGAGAAACCTTCGGCTTTACAACCTCACTTTTTCAACTACTCATGCCGGAGACCGAAGTACCCTGGATTTTTCCTATACCAAAAATTGTGAAGTGATAAAAAACACCATTGAAAATGTAAGCCAGTCGGCTGTCTATTTTGGATTGGGCAGTTATCACAACCTTATTGATCAGAATACGATCCGAAACATCAGTGGATCCGGTATCTCCGTATTTGGCTCTCCGATACCTGCAAATTGGAGTGACGTGGTGAGCGACAATATAATCTCAAGCAATGAAGTATCCAACCTACGGCCTGCCATGGTTGGCATAGGCACAGCAAATGCCATACGGACGACCATTACCCATAATTATTTATCAAATATTGGAAGTTATGGCATTACAGTCGGTTCCTGGCCAAACCTGGAAGAGACAAGCGATGGTAGTCACATGGTAGAATTCAATCACCTGGCCTTTACCAACATGTCGAGGGATGATGAAGGTGCCATTGCCGTGTATGGACTGAGTCCGGGTTCGGTGGTTCGGGAAAACCTGATTCATGATGTCAAACCGGCCGCCACCAACGAAAATGTAGGCATTTTCTTTCAAAATATGGCATCCGGCTGGTCCATCACCAACAATATCCTCTATGGATTAAAACAGGCTGAGATGAAGCTTTGCGCGGCATATCTGGAAAACAATGTCTATTCTGACAACCATTCGATCGAAAGACCATCCATCGAACCAGAGAAATTTTTCACCGGTCAGCCCGAATACAAATACAAAGATCTTCAGGTACTCTCTCCGGAAGGGCTTCATACCGGGGCATCAGTGGTTATTAAAGCTACCGTTTCAAACATGGGATCAACAGGAAACCAGTCGGTTCTTCTTTATGTGGATGGAAAAATATCTGAAAGTCAGCTCTTTCCTGTTATTTCGAAAAATAGCCGCACGGTAGAATTCAGACATCAGTTCTTCACCCCGGGGAATCATACCGTGGCGATTGGAATGACACCTGAAAAAAACATCCATATAACCGGAGATACCATTCAATTTTTGTATAGCAATTTAACCTCAAATGTTTCAGAACTCCCTTTGGGCGATTCTCTCAAAGTGCGCATCGCTGTTAAAAACGTAACGTCAGAGCAGAAAGATCATAAGATCAACCTGATGGTGAACGAAAAAATAGTTGTCTCAAAGAATGTCCTCTTCCTTGCGGATGAATCAAAGACGGTTGAGTTTTGCTTTATGCCGGAATCAGGTCTCCAATCAGTTACCGCCGGCAACCAGCCGCCTTTGAAAATCCGGGTATTTCCAATAAAAAGAATTGCTTTTACCCAAACAGATTTTCAAACTTTTTGCTCAGCAACGGCAAGACCCTGTGAATACGAATACAGCGTAGAAAAGAACAGCTACAGGATCACTGCCCGTGGAACAGATTTTATGCATGCTGAAGATTCTTATGGCACCATATTTTTACCTAAAGCAGCCAAAGGAAATTTTGTAGCAACTGTAAAAATCGTTGAGCTTGGTCCGGCAGTGAGCGATTGGTTCCGTTTTGGAATCTTTATCAGAAATGAGCTTGTCAAAAAAGATGGAGTTACCAATGGTAGTCCGGGTTCATTTTTGGCTTTCTCTACCCCAAAGCGCCACGGCGTACAATGGGATGAGTTTGGCGACGGATCCATGCATAATGCCAAAAGTTTTAATTACACCACAGATCACCCCTTCCCTCTCTGGCTAAAGCTGGTAAGGCATGGAGACCGGTTATCAGGGTACTATAGTTTTGATGGAGTAAATTGGATTCTCAGCAGAGAATCAGGCAATCTCGCAGGCATTGCGTCAACCCTTGACATTGGCGTTGCCGCTGGTTCGAACGATCAAAAATCTTCGATGGTGAGGTTTGAGGATTTTAAATTATGGGTAGAAGAATAAGTTTTATGCTTCGGTGCCAAATGGCACCGAAGCATAAAACTATCAAACGTACAAATCTTCCAGATCAGCTGCTGCCAGTTGCACCAGAAAGTCCGAAATCTTTGCTGTAATAAATTTGAAGTACCGCTCCCCCTTTTCGGCGGATGCCTTTGCCGGATTACCTATTCCGGTATCTGCAGTGACCTTGCTCCAATTTCGTTCTGCCCAGGCCCAGCCTTGATTAAGGGCTTCGACCCTGAATTTTTTAGCGGCTCCCGGGCCGGCAGTAGACAATGGCATAACCAGCTCAGGATGGAGATGCATCATCAAACTGGTTTCGACCTCTCCGGCATGTTCGCCAAGATCTTCGAAATATTCCTCTATCCCGGGCATCTTAAACCAGTTGCACTGTGTGAGCAACATTCCGGGGAAAAGAAGATTTAATTCCCGGATGTGCTGCTTGAAATCATTTCCACCATGGGTATTCAGAACGACAAATTTCGTAATCCCCTGCCTCTTAAGAACAGTTAGGATATCTTTTAATATAAGAAACTGCGTACCCGGATTCAGGTTCATATCAAGCAGAATATCTGGCTGACCGGTATTTACTCCATAAGGGATAGTGGGTAGAACCATCACCCTTGCCCCATTTTCTGAGGCAAGTTTTGCACATGCTGCAGCCAGATCTTCTGCAATATAATTATCTGTTCCGTAAGGCAAATGGTAATTGTGTGCTTCGGTAGCACCCCAGGGCAGAATTGCCACCTCAGGCTTCGTTCCCTTTATCTCTTTCCAGTTGCTCTCTTCAAGTATATATTTTCGCATAGTGTTCGGATTAATTATACAAAGTAAAACAATTTTAACCACAAGAATTATTTACCCGGATAAGATGTTTGAATATTTATGGCTATTTTCGTTTCCATGAATTTTCCCCCTTCGACTTCGCTCAGGGACCGGTGTTCGTTCAAACATTTCCCCTTGATGGACTAAGGGGTCTGAAACATTTCAAACATTTCAAACATTTCAAACATTTCAAACTATTAAACACTTCAACTGAAAAAAATGAGAACATCCTTAAATTTCTTTAAAATTCTGGTAGCGCTGTTGCTTTTCAGCAGTATGGTTAGTGCGCAGGTTGTTCTGCCACCCTTTTTTAATTGCAATATGGTGCTCCAACAGGGAATCCCGATCCCCGTCTGGGGATGGGCTTCACCGGGAGAAAGGGTGAGCGTGACATTTAACAACAAAACCGTGACCACCAAAACCGGAAAAGATGGCAAATGGAAGGTGAGCCTGCAAGCCATGAATTATGGTGGCCCTTACAACATGGTAATTAAGGGAAAAAATCTTCGTACCATTGAAAATATTCTAATCGGTGAGGTATGGGTTTGCTCCGGACAATCAAACATGGAGTTCAACCTCTCCTCTGCCCTCAACGGACAAGCTGAAATCGCAGCATCCGATTATCCTGAGATACGGCTTTTTACAGTTAAAAGACGGATTGCTCAAACACCCCAGGAGGATCTTGAAGAGGGTGAATGGTGGCAATGTTCACCTGTTTCCAGTCCTAAATTTTCCGCGGTAGCGTACTTCTTCGGCAGGGCTCTCTATCTGAAACTCAAAGTTCCTATTGGTCTGATCAATACTTCGTGGGGAGGTACTGTAGCAGAAACCTGGACGAGTCCTGAGACCATTGCAAAAAACCCGGACTTTGCAGCTAAACTAGAGGATTTGAAGAAGTTGGATATTGCAGATTACAACCAGAAAAATGAGAAAAAGCTGGGCCCCAACGCCTACCCTACTTTGTTGTACAATGGAATGATCAATCCTTTGGTGCCTTACGGAATTAAGGGGGCTATCTGGTACCAGGGCGAAGGCAATGCAGGAAGGGCTTTCCAGTATCGCCGTGTTTTTTCGGATATGATCAAAGACTGGCGGGCACAATGGGAACAGGGCGATTTCCCATTTCTATTTGTTCAGCTGGCTAACTTTATGAAAGCAGACAGCCTGCCGGCGGAAAGCACATGGGCCGAATTACGGGAAGCCCAGACAATGACTCTTTCGTTGCCGAAAACTGGGATGGCTTCAGCCATAGATGTTGGTGATGCCCTTGATATTCATCCTAAAGACAAGCAGACAGTGGGTAAAAGGCTTGCATTATCAGCACTTAAAGTTGCCTACAACCAAAATATCGAAAATATGGGTCCAGTCTATAGTTCGATGAAAACAACTGGAAATATAGTAGATATCACTTTCGATCACGTTGGGAAAGGCCTAATGGCAAAGGATAAGTACGGCTACCTAAAAGGGTTTACCATTGCCGGGAGCAACCACAAATTTTACTGGGCGAAGGCCACTATTACCGGGACAAATACAATACAAGTTAGTTCACCAGAGGTGGCCGAGCCAGTTTCAGTCAGGTATGGCTGGGCAAATAATCCCGCTGATGCCAATCTGTACAACAGCGAAGGACTTCCAGGGGATCCGTTTAGGACGGATAAATGGAAGGGGATTACGGAGTAAGAGTTGGACTGGGAGACTAGGAGACTTGGGGACTTGGGGACTGGGGGACTGGGGGACTGGGGGACTGGGAGACT
>CAIRSO010000507.1 GCA_903881215.1 uncultured Bacteroidia bacterium | reverse complement strand
GTCAAAATGATCGATAACTTATATTCTGACCTTATTTTGATAAAATCAGACTCAATAATTATAAAATACTACTAAAAAGGCAAGTAAATTGGCTTCAACTAAACTGATTTTTTGGAGGAACTGGATGGTGCTGAGTCTGCAATCAATTTAACAATTGAAATACCCATGAGAAATTGTTCATACCTACCGAAAATGAATATCTGGGTATTCCATGTGACAACTAAAAAACAAATTTTATACACTTGAAATACCCAATTCATCACTTATCAAAGCCGGAAAATTCTCAAAATATTTTGATTAAACGATAGAGAGTCAAATTTTAAACTTAAAACAACTATGAAAAAAAGAGGAAAGATGTGGACATTTTTCATCAGTCCAACGACCTTACGTATTCGTGTTATTGGCATGAGTACGATTCTGGTCTTGTTGTTAATTGCTCCAAATGTACGAGCGAACGATTTGGCGGGGAGTGCTCCCGATCCAGCTATGGCTGCACAACAAAAGAAAGTAACCGGAAAAATTACAGATGAGAAAGGTGTATCGTTACCCGGTGTAAGCATTGTGGTGAAAGGTACAACGACCGGTGTTACAACAAATGCTGATGGAACCTATTCGATTGATTTATCTGACCCTAACAGTATTTTGGTCCTTTCATTTATTGGGTTTTCAACCAAAGAGGTATCTGTAAAAAATCAGACAAAACTAAATGTTGTTTTGTCTGAGGATGTTAAGAATATAGATGAAGTAGTCATAGTAGCATATGGAACACAGAAAAAATCGCACTTAACCGGGTCTGTGGCTACCTTAAAGAGCGAAGGGTTGGATGAAATACCGGTTTCCAGCGTAACACAGGCCTTACAGGGTAAATTGGCAGGCGTAACTGTTCAGCAACTTGATCCTATGGCTGGAGAAGCAGCTGTGATCAGGGTCCGTGGAATGGGTTCGATTAGTGCTGCATCATCGCCACTTGTCGTTGTTGATGGCTTTCCTATTCCGGATGGTTTGTCCTCAGTAAGTATGGGAAACGTTGAATCCATCGAAGTATTAAAAGATGCTGCTTCTGCAGCTATGTATGGCTCACGCGCCTCAGGAGGTGTTATACTCGTTACTACAAAGAGCGGTACCACCGCAAAACCAAAGTACAACTTCAAAATGTACACAGGTCCCCGGACGGCTTTAAAACTCCCTTCAATTCTCAACAATGACCAATATGTTCAACTTCAGTACGACGAGGCTGCCATGCGGATGCAGGATCCTAGCGTAGATGGAACTACAGCCACAATGAAGTTCAACTTGTCGGCCGATGCCGACAAAGCCGCCTGGCTGTTAACAAAATATTACCTTGATCAGCCAACAGACTGGGTTAAAGAAGTCATGCGTGAACAAGGGTCAATCCAAAATTACCAATTAAGTGCCTCCGGGGGAAATAAGGATATAAAATATTTTATATCAGGCAATTACAACCGAGAAGACGGAATTGCAAAATACAGTAGTTACAATAAGTATAATTTTCTTGCAAAGGTTGATATCAATTTATCTAAAAACGTAACTGTTGGGTTTAACCTCTCCCCCACTTATAGCATTCAAACTAAACCCGCTGTTGGTCTTTCAGAAGTTTCCAGAAGTTCATCCTGGTTGCCAGTTCGTCACAATGCAGCAACGGCAGCTTTAACCGGAAAAATTGTCGGTGACTATGCCATGGCAGGAGATTTCTCGGCCGTGAATATTTCGGGAATTGGATTAAACGGCGAAATATGGGATATTCCCAGTGCCAGTCTTTCCGGATCTTCAGCACAGAATCCCACTTCTATCAATGAGCGTACCGACATCAGAACAGATGATTACCGCATGCAAAGCAATGCCTACATGACAATTAACCTGATGAAGGGATTGCAGTTCAAAACCTCAGGTGGAGCCTATGTTCAGTACAAGGAATACAACAACAAACAAAAAACTTCTGCTTCAAAATCAGGTAATCCTAATACACTGTCTCGTCAAACGACCTTGCACTCAGAGATGTTGTCGGAAAATACATTTAACTACAACAAAAAGGTAGGCAACCACGAGTTTTCCGGGTTAATTGGATTTACTTTACAGAAGACAACTGATAAGAACAATCAAATAGTTGGAACTGGTTTCCCAAATGATGATATGCTATCGTTCAATCTGGCATCTGCTTTGATCATGGACAGTCCATCAGTAAGTGGGACCACATCCTTTTATTACACCGAAGCATTGATGTCCTATATTGGTCGTATAACTTATGCATACAAAGGGAAATATCTACTCTCCGCCAGTTTACGTGCAGACGGTAGTTCGAAATTTGCTGAAGGGCATAAATGGGGCTCATTTCCCGCTGCTTCTTTGGGCTGGCGAGCTTCCGAAGAAAAATTCCTCAAACAATATGAATGGTTGACCAACCTAAAATTACGCGCCAGTTATGGTCTGACAGGAAACAACAATATTCCGCAATACTCTTACCTGAATGCACTCAATACCTCCAATTATGTAACAGGTTCAGGCAATGGAACTTTGGTTCCAGGGATGGCAGCTTCTGATGCATTCATCGGAAATCCCAACATCACCTGGGAGCAAACAGAGGAAGAAAATTTTGGCATTGATCTGGGTCTGTTCAAAAACAGAATAAATATTTCAGCAGAATATTACACAGCCAATACGATCCAATTGTTACTTCAGCAACCTGCTATGTATATAACCGGACATCAGACATTTTGGAACAATATTGGTAAAGTAAACAACAAAGGTCTGGAAATTGAACTTAGTACAATCAATGTTAATTCAAAAGGTTTTGTCTGGAAAACAACAGCGAATTTCTCTACCAATAAGAACAAACTGTTAAGCTATGGAGACAAAACTTACCAGGATAATTTCGGAGAAAGATCTGAGGTTTACAGGGCAATTGTCGGACAGCCTTCTATTCAATATTTCGGATATAAGAGTGACGGCGTTTATACTACTTTCGAACAGGTCGCTGCTGCAAAAGCAATCAAAGATCAAACAGGTGCCGCTTTTATTTACACCAAATTTCCACCGTTGGTGGGCGGATTAAGGGTTGTTAATACCAACGGCGACAACACCATTGATCCGAACGACCGTGTCATTCTTGGTACACCTTTCCCTGATTTTACCTATGGAATTACCAATACGTTTTCTTACAAGGGATTTGATTTGAGCTTCCTCATTCAGGGTGTTCAGGGTGGTAAAATTATTGATGGGAACATGAACTACAATGAAACACTCCGTACCACGGCAGCTTACCTTGCCAATCGTTGGGTGAGCCCATCCTTTCCCGGTGACAGCAAAACGACTTTTGATAAGACTACTTCAGGAGGAGATCTTTGCTTAACCGATTATGTCATGCAGGATGCTTCATATGCCGCATTACGTGACATGACTCTTGGGTATAAAGTACCCGATAGAATATCAAAATTACTGAGAATGAGCAGTGTAAGAATTTATTGTTCTGCTTCCAACCTGGTTTATCTGATGGGTTCTGATTACAAGGGAATCAATCCTGAAACCAGATTCACTAATGGACCTTATTCTAGTGCCTTTCCACTGGTTTCAGGATACCAGCGCGGTACTTTTCCGCTAAGCAGGTCATTTATTATGGGAATTGACATTAACTTCTAACAATATAAATATTAATTGACCATGAAACGACCAATTGCATTTCTTTCACTCATGAGCGAATGATCATTGGGAGTTCCATGTGACAATTAAAAAATAAATTATATACACATGAAAAATAAAATTAAAATCATCATCACTTTACTGATACTGTTTTCATTAACAGCGTGTCAGGATCTGATCATGGACACCCCTCAATCGAAACTGGTTCAGGATGGCTTTTTTAATAGTTCGATGACAATCAACGAAGGAATAATAGGTTGTTATGCCGGTATGGCTAATGTTCTGACTGATGAATGGAGATATACCGAAAACAGAAGTGACAATGGTTGCATTAACAGTACCGGAACCGGTTCTCAGCCACGTGTTGATCTTACTGATATCAAATTCTTCAGAACTCCAACGAGTCAGCCGACATTGTACAATTTTTGGTATAAATATTTTCAGAATATCATGAATGTCAATGCAATTCTTCCTTCCGTTGCTGCTGGTCAGCCTTTCGTTACAACAGAAGCGCAACGTTCTCAATACGAAGGTGAATTGTTGTTCATTCGCGGATATCACTACTTTACGCTTGTTGGCTTATGGGGGGATATGTTTAAAATCACAAAGGTCGTAACCCTGGATGAAGCTAAAACATATACACGTAGTCCGGTAGCTGAGATTTACAAAGACATCATCATCCCGGATTTGACCAAAGCTGCTGCTCAGTTGCCTTCTTCTTATTCGTCTTCATCCGATCAGGGAAGAGTGACCAAATGGGCAGCCAAAGCGATGCTGGCCAAAGCTTATCTGACATTGGGAGGTACAGCCAACTTAGCTCAGGCAAAAAGTTTACTGGAGGAAATTATCAATTCCAACCAATACAATTTGCTAACTACTGGAATCACAGTAGCTGGAACAATCCTGAGTCCTTATGCCAGTATCTTTGATGTAACCAATGAGTTGAACAAGGAGATCATATTTGCAGTCCGCTATATGGGTGGGTCCACAGGAATTGGTTCTCCTTACTGGACACTTTTCTCACCGGATGGCACCGCCAACTTATTTCTAAAAATCGGAACTCCCGGTGGGCACCTGAATCCTACTCCTGAACTTACTAAGCTCTTCATGGCTGACCCACTTGACAAACGTACTGATGCCTGTTTCAGAATTTACGTGAAAAACAAGACAACAACCATTTACTATCCATCAAAATACATTGATCCTAATATGACCCAGGCAAATCAGTCTGAGAATGACTGGATCGTTCTACGCTATGCTGATGTAGTATTATTACATGCAGAAATCATGG
>CAIRSO010000506.1 GCA_903881215.1 uncultured Bacteroidia bacterium | reverse complement strand
ATAATTCATAAAACCGCCAATCAATCGTCCCATTTTCGAAAATAAGGTTATGCCATCGTTTCCGAATAAAACCAGTTGGAGCATCCTCTGGAATTGATCTGGTGTCGTTAGCGTTCAATTTTTTTAGAATTTCGACGCCATTCAGTAATTCTTGAGCAGAAGGGGTTGCTTTAAAGACTAAAGAATCCAGAAATGCTGGTGCATATCGTCGTACCTGAGAGTATCCATTTCCAATCAGATAAAGGTAGTCAAAATCTTCATCTTGCGATAATTTCTGCGCTTCTTCTATACTTTTAGTAAAGTCATCCCAAGGAATTATCGCTTCCAGCGCTTCGTAGGGATTTGTCCCATTGGATTTCGCATCGAGCAGCGCTCGTCCAATTCGCCAGAATAAACGAACTTTCTCGTTGATGGATTTTCCTGAACTCTGAAACTTTTCAGCGTGATTATGTTTGGCTCGATTAAATAATGTTCCAATAATTCGATCATGCATATCAACAATTTCGTCAATGAGAGTAGCTTGGGATTCTATAAGAATTGCAACTAATGTGGCATAACGACGAACAGGTTCAAGATCTCGTAAATGTTGCGCCGTCATTTGCTCGCCTTCTCTAGCAATTTTTAACAGACGGTTCTGATGGACCTGACGTTGAAGTTCATCATCCAAAGCAAATGATCGTACCAATTTCAAACGATCGATATGTTCTAAAATATGCTTTGCATTTGGAGCATTTGGCGGTTGTTTTAGCCAGGTCAAATGAGTAATTCTGGTATCGGGTTTTAATTCCAATAACTCATCTACCCGTTGGCGCTGAGCATCTGTAAGTGATTTTGTAAGGACAGAGTAGATTTGATTGGTTCCCTGGTAAATGGCTTCGGCACAAAGCCGTTCAATAACATCAATCGGTGGAATAATTATTTTTTGCTTACGTAACTCATGTATCAGGGCTGTGGCCAGAATAATACCCTTATCAGTTTGAAGAGCCAAATCAGCGAGGACTTTCACTTGGGTCTTAAAATCGTCCCCCGAAAAAGGACTATAACCGAATGCAGTTTGCAATTCTAATAAATGCTCTCGTCGGGTTTCTGGACGGATACTATATTGAGGCCAAACGGATGTGTCCAAATTGATTTGTTGTGCAACCATTTGGAGTAAGAAAGAAGGTGGCTGACCCTCGGGCGGTAAAGCATAACCTGGGTACCGTAAATAACAAATCTGTACAGCAATCCCTAATTTGTTCTGTGGTGAACGATGCTGTCGGATAAAAGACAACTCCTGCTCACTGAATAAATAGTAGCGAAGCGTTTCAGAATCATCCGTTGGAAAAGCAAACAACGATTCCCGTTCCGCCAGGCTTAACAAACTGCGCCTAGGCATGATTAGTTTTCTTTCAGGTATTGATAAAGGGTTTCCCGACTGATGCCAAAATCTTTTGCGATTTTAGACTTCATTTCACCAGCCGTAACCCGCTCCTTGATCTTTTTTATTTGTTCGGTTGTCAGCATCTTTTTTCTTCCTCTATATGCCCCCCGTTTTTTAGCTAATTCGATTCCTTCGCGTTGTCTTTCACGGATCAACGCTCGCTCTAATTCTGCAAAAGCACCCATAACAGATAAAAGCAAAGTTGACATGGGAGAATCCTCACCTGTGAATGTCAGCCCCTCTTTTATAAATTGAACCCT
>CAIRSO010000505.1 GCA_903881215.1 uncultured Bacteroidia bacterium | reverse complement strand
TCCTGGAATTGGCAAATTAAACATCATTATAATAAATGAGAAAGCAGCAGCCATTCCCAGATATGGAATGTTACGGGCTGAAACATCCTTTTTCACTTTCTTCACTGCAACAGCCACAGCGGAAACGAACACTCCGATTAAAGGAACATAAGTCTGGGGACTAAGATAACCATCCGGTATATGCATAATTGATTCTTAATAATTCAACAACAAATTAATGATTTAAAACACATGATAATTCCTGGAATTCAAAGTAATTTAGAAATGCAAATTCAATCCGGCAAATACTATTATTCCCGGCATTGGATAACCATAGTTTATATAGTATTTCTTATTAGTCAGGTTCTCTCCCTTTATAAAGACATCAATATACCTGTTAATCATAAAAGATACTCGTGAGTTTAATAATGTATAACTGTTCTTTACTTCCTGAGGGGTGACCTGTGTATAAAGATTGTGTATGTGCTGAACGGAAAGGTTTAAATTGAATCTGTTCATTTTATATGTTCCGCTTATATTCAATTGTTGCTCAGGAGAGGCAACAATAGGTTTTTCCATTGAAATATAACTATAAGATGCATTTAAGGTTAACTTACTGGCCGGCTTGTAAGTACCGGAAAATTCTACTCCTGTATTTGAGAATTCACCGGTATTTTCATTTTTAGGTCCGGTGGGTCCCATTACCGTTTGTATCATGTTATCGCCATTTGCTTTGAATAATGTTAATTCGAGTGAAACTTTATTTTTAAATAAATTCTGCAAAACACCAATTTCATAATTCATCATTCTTTCAGGCTGTAAGTTGGCATTAGCGGGAGTCCATAGGTAAAGTTCACGAATTGTCGGACTTCGAAATCCTTTCGATACTGTGGCTTTTAATGTTGTTGTTGATGTAGGACGATAAGCCAGTCCACCCGTTGGTACAGGTTCATTACCAAATACACTGTTATGCTCCAGTCTGAAACCTGCATTTAATGTTAGTTTTGTAAATAGTTCCTGTTGAATGTACGCATAACCGGCCAATTCATAGACAGTTGTGTCACCAAATACCATTCCATTGCCATTCATGGCTTTCTCGTTTTCAGCAATTCCGCCGTATTTTTTATAATCGGTACCTATCGTTATTGTGTTTCCCTTAAAGAGGTTAAAAGACTGATAATATATAATGCCGTAGTTTTTGTCTATTGAGTGAAATCCATCAGTAATGTTGTGTTCCCCAAAATTGTAGAAGAATCTCAGTGAACCACTTGTTTTGTTAAACTTGTTGTCAAGAGCAACTGCTCCCATGCCACGAGTGATATCATAGGTGTAGCCTGCCTTTTTTCCTTCCTGACCAGGGTCTGTGCCATCGAAATTAGCTAGACTAAAATCACTATTAATCTTGAAGTTATTGTTAATGTCATATCCAACCCTGAAGTATCCGTTATTTATCTTAAAATCAGATGAATCACGATGACCATTAGTTTGGTCGTGGTTAAAAGAAGCGAAAACACTCAATCCATTCTTTTTAAATCCCCCGTTAACCATATATTTTTGAGTATTGTAAGATCCATACATCAGACGGGCATTCGCTTTGAAACCATCTTCTTTTTGTTCCTTTGTAATAATATTGATTACACCACCCATAGCATTTGTCCCATATAAAGTCGACGCTGGTCCGCGTATTACCTCTACCTTCTCAACATCAGAAGCGATATATGCATCAGGTAAAGGATGACCCATAATTCCCATAAACTGAGGATTACCGTCAAGCATTACGAGAACTTGTGTATTCGGACTTCCACCAATGCCCCTGAGAGAGATTTGCCCTGCTGAACCCGTAGATACACCAAACCCAGTTATCCCCCTTTCAGTTACAAACAAGCCTGGCACTTGCTCTGACAATACGGGCAATAGTGCTGATTCGGAGCTGTTTTCAATCTTCTCTTTCGAAACTACCGATACTGTCAGAGGAACATTATTACGATTTACAGAGGTCTTAGACCCTGTTATAATCACTTCATTTATGTTAATGGTATCTTTTAAAATACTTTTATTCTGCTGTGAAAATCCTGATTTGGAAATTATCACAACTACAATCATGAATAAAAAAACATTCTTTTTCATAAGGACTTAAATATATGTTACTAATTATGTATTTCGTGTTACTATTATTTCAAAAATAAAACCCGAAAGGGTTTTTCTAACATGCTACTTATTTATTAATTCGTGTTACTATTGTATCAAAAAAAATATTATTCTGTCCGGCTCATCACCAGTTTACCATGAATAATCCCTTTAATTCCAATTAATTTATCTGATAATTTCGTCAATTTATTCGATGTACCTTTAACCGCAATAATTTCAAGGCAGTTATCATGATTTAAATGAAAATGCTGAGATGACAGGATCACATCAAAATACTCATGCTGAATATCATTAGCCTTATTTGTTACATCTTTCTTATGATGATTGTAAAGTAGTACAACTGCTCCGGCAACAATCTGATTGCAATTCCATTTTTTTTCTACCAGATTTTTTTCAACCAAGTGACGGATTGCCTGTGAACGATTAGGTAAGCCATTTTCAATGACAAAAGCATCAAGGGCTTTAAGTAGATCTTCATCCAAACTAACTCCAAATCGGGCTAAAGACATTGTGTTACCATTTTTAATATTCGTGGCATAAAACTATATGTTTTATATTTAATAACAAAACAATATTTAAATTTGAACTAAATCTTAATCGGAATGAACCGGATCAAATTTTCACTTAAAATATCATTCTCAGTATTTTTATCGACGTTTACAGTATTATTAGCTGCTCAGGAGATTGACTCACTTCCTCGTCGCGATTCACTGCCTTCCCAAACACTTGGTGAAGTAGTAATCACGGCCAACAGATATGGGTCACTTCGGATAAAAACACCTGAAGCTATCAGAGTGATTGACAATCAATCAATTCAGAATTTTCAGATACGAACTGCTCCTGAAGTACTTCAGATTACGCCTGGTATATTCGTTCAGAAGACAAATCATGGCGGAGGATCTCCATTTCTGAGAGGATTAACCGGTAACCAGACACTGCTGCTTGTTGACGGTATCAGACTTAGTAATGCAACAGTGCGATATGGTCCAAATCAGTACTTTAATACTATAGATGTTTTTAGCATTGAAAAAATCGAAGTCCTGCGTGGTGGAGGTTCTGTTCAGTATGGCTCAGATGCAATTGGCGGAACTATTCAAACATTCAGTCATGAGGTTTTAAATTCCGAAAAACCACATTGGGGAAGTACTCTGCTTTCGAGAATTGCAACTCAAAGTATGGAACAGAGCCTGAATGGCACAATTAATTACAGTAATAATAAAGTTGCCTTTAGAGCTGGAACTACCTGGAGAAATTTTGGTGATCTTGTTGGTGGAGACACTACAGGCCGGCAGACCCCATCAGGCTACCAGGAACTTGATTTCGACTTAAAAGGTAAAATATTATTATCAAAATCATCAGATTTGACAATGGCTTACCAGAGAGTCCATCTGAGTGATGTTCCGGTATATCATAAAGTAGTTCTTGAGAACTATGCCATTAATAAAATGGATCCTCAAAAACGGGATCTGGCTTATGTCAGACTAAATCAGAAGTTTAATGCAGGGTTATTGAAATCGGCAACATTCACATCTACTTTACAGCACAGTGAGGAAAGGAGGGAGCTTATCAAAAATGGTTCTTCCATCTTGCATATTGAAGAGGATAAAGTACGTTCGCTTTCCTTTTCGGCAGAAGCACTTACTTCTGACAGTAATGGCTGGTCGGCTAACACGGGTATGGAAATATACAATGATCTGGTTAACAGCAGTCGCACAGATACAGACCTATCAACCGGCGCTGCCGTTTCAAAACGCGGATTATATCCCGATGGAGCCACAATGACCAGTATTGCAGTATTCAGTATGCATACACTTGACCTGCAGAATTGGAATTTCACAGCCGGTGCACGTTTTAATACATTTATTAATAAAGTCGAAGATGAGGTTTCAGGTATGACAAAACTGACACCGTCAGCTCTCGTAGGTAATTTAGCAATACTGAGGAAGTTGAATGAAAAATCTAACTTATTTATTTCACTGAATACAGGTTTCAGGGCTCCCAATATTGATGATCTTGGTACCTTAGGGATTGTTGATTTCAGGTATGAAACACCAAATTTTGATCTTAAACCGGAGCATTCATTTCAT
>CAIRSO010000504.1 GCA_903881215.1 uncultured Bacteroidia bacterium | reverse complement strand
GGCCTGAAAAGGAAAGGAGCATTAGAACAGAACCGTTCATGAAATCCCTCCGTTAAGAACTGAAGAAAGAGTTTTCGGGAGTCAATTTTTCAATGTCGGTTTTAGGTCTGCTGCCAAAACAAGCTCCCATCAAAATTACTTTGAGTGGCAGCGATCTGGATTTGGTTATGAAAACCGGTAGTGAGCTGAAAGCAGCTGTTGAGATGATTCCTGGTGCCGATAACGTTCAACTGTCCGTAAAAGAAGGAACCCCTGAGTACAAGGTTATACCCGATAGAGATAAGATGCAGCGTTTGGGACTGACAACTGCTTTTGTTGGAATCAATTTAAGGAGTGCATTTACCGGGAACGACGATGCCACACTTACTGAAAATGGGACAGAATATCCGATACGAATTTGGCTGGATGATTTTGACCGAAAGAATTTCGAAGATGTGCAACACCTGTCTATCGTAAATCCGATGAACTCGCCTATTCAAGTTTCCCAATTTGCTGAGGTCAAACAGGCGAATTCGCCTTCTTTGCTCGAAAGATTGGATCGGCAACCTTCCGTAACAATTACCTCTGAATCGTTTGGACGGCCATCAGGCACACTTGCGGATGATGCAATTAGCTTTCTAAAATCGCATCCACTGCCAGAAGGGGTAAAATTAACCTGGGGAGCCGATATTAAGACGCAAAATGAAAGTTTTGGGGCTCTGGGTTCTGTTTTACTCATCTCATTTATTTTGATTTACCTGATTATGATTGCCCTTTACGATAGCTACGTTTATCCGTTCGTTGCGTTATTTGCCATACCAATGGCAGCAGTAGGGGCTTTTCTGGCGCTGAATTTATCGTTAAACCATTTAACACTGTTTGCCCAACTAGGATTAATTATGCTCATGGGATTGGTTACAAAAAATGCCATCCTGATTGTGGATTTTACCAACCAGTTGAAAGCACAGGGCAAGCATTACAAAGAAGCGCTGATCATTGCAGGCAAAGAACGTATGCGCCCAATCTTAATGACAACGCTTGCTATGGCAATCGGAATGTTGCCCATTGCATTGGCACAAGGCACTGCAAGTGAGTGGAAAAATGGGTTGGCCTGGGTGATTATTGGTGGATTGTTGTCGTCTATGATACTGACTGTTTACTTGGTGCCGATGGTTTACGATGTGGTAGATACGATTAAATTGAAAATTGCGAATTACGAATTAAAAAAATAGTTATGCTGTTGATTGTTTTGGCTTTAATGCAATTTCTTTCTTCTAAAACAATCAAATAATAGAGCCATTTGAATGACATTTAATACTTGTAAGTCATGTTAAAAAATTCATTGTTGGTTATAATTTTGCTTTTCCCTGCTCTATCAGGAGTGGGGCAGGTGAGTGAATCCGTTCATGCAGAGATTAGCCTTATGATGATCTCTCAAGTTAGTCAAGGAAATAGCTACATTACCTTTCCAACAGATATTGGAAACATTGAACCACTTTCATTCGAAGGTAATCTGATCCCAAATTTTTACCTCCGTCGAAGCAAGGATTCCAGATTGATGGGGGTATTGACACCGCAGATTATCATTCGGATGTACCAGGCAAGGTCTTCTCCTGTTCGAACGCCGAGTTACATGCCACAAATTACCCTGTATTATCTACTTAACGAAAAAACCAGTGCCAATAAATTAAGCTTATATGGGAGAATTGCTCATCATTCAAATGGCCAGGATGGGGATTTTTTTCTAGAAAGTGGTGAGGTCAATACGAAATCAGGGGACTTTGCCACCAACTATTTCGAACCTGGATTTATCCTAACCAATGTAAACAAGCGATTGAAAGCCTACCAGTTTTTTAAAACTTCTATCGAGATTCATCCAAACGGATGGATTCAAAAAGAGCTTACAGGTATTTACAGCCAGTATCGCTGGCACAATGCCTTTTCAATATTCAAGCTTCCCATAAAGAATGAAGGCAATACAAGGCTCAATGCTAACATTTCACTCAAAGGAGAAGCTACCTGGATGTTTGGAAATGTAAGAAATTTGGATGGCACAAAATTCGACCGGCTTAATCTGAGTTTGACCTTTTATTATCATCCCAAATTTATGGAAGACATCGGGCTATTTGCACAATTCTACCATGGCTCTGATTATTATAACATCTATTTCAGTCACAGGCTGGATGTGCTTCGCTTTGGTTTCATGACTGAAAAATTGAGGTTTTAATTTTACTTATAAATATACTAATATGGAAGCTGCTAGATATCAGCCACTCAGCAAAGTTATTGAACTAATTTCTGTTGACAGGGAACGTACAAATGTTCTAAGAAAATCAGAGCAAAAAGCCCTGGCATTTCTAGTTCAGCGAATTCCTTCCTGGATAAGTTCTGATATGCTTACAGGTATTGGATTTGGTGGCAATATCCTTACTTTTTTCAGTTTTTTATTGGCAGCCTATGTGAATACTCCCTATCTCTTACTTGGCGTATTGGGTTATGCAATAAGTTGGTTCGGCGATTCACTGGATGGGAGAATTGCTTACTATCGGCATAAAGAACGGAAATGGTATGGCTTCTCGCTTGACATAACAGTTGATTGGTTAGGAGTTATCTTAATGGGTCTTGGGTTTGTTGTCTATGCTGATGGACCATGGGAAATAGTCGGATTTGGATTTGTGGTATTATATGGCTGGGAAATGATCACCACTTCTGTTCGGTATAAAGTTACAGGCAAATACTCTATCGATTCTGGTCTCTTCGGCCCAACTGAGGTTCGGATTGTTATCTCTTTGATTTTAATAGGTGAAGTGCTGTTTAAGGGTTCAATTCAATATGCTTCTCTTACGGCGACATTTATCTTATTAATAATGAACATTATAGACACAGTGAAATTATTGAAGCTTGCAGATGAATACGACAATGAAGAAAAAAAGAAGAACAGATATTAGAAAATGGCATGAGAAATTGCTTGTGTTCTTGAAGGCCCAACTCTCAGCATTTTTAGGTGGGGTTGTAGATTACCTCATTATGATTTTCTGCACGGAGATCTTTCAAATACATTATACAATAAGTATTGTAATGGGCGGGGTGATTGGAGCTATTGTAAATTATAGCTTAAACAATAAATGGACTTTCTTTTCAAAAGACATATCGTATAAAAATTCAGTGCCAGAGCAGTTGATAAAATTTGTTCTTGTTGTAATTAACAGCATTCTTTTAAAATCCTCGGGTACCTACTTTATTACAACCTTTTTGGGATTTGATTACAAAATCAGTCGAATCGCTGTTGATTTATTTGTATCAATTGTGTTTAACTATACGCTTCAAAAATTCTGGGTATTTAGGAAATTGGATTATCATAAAACAGAATATGGCAGCATTTAATCATATCAAAAAGCCAATCATCTGTCTCTTTTTTTTCCTTACATCTTTGGCTTGTTTGTCTCAAACCATTCAAAAGGAGGTTTTTAATGGGACTGTACTTGATTCGCAGACCAATGAACCTATGGCTTATGTATACATTTATCTACCAGATTATGAGGACGGAACTATTACGGATCTAAAGGGAGGATTTACAATCAGGGTGAAG
>CAIRSO010000503.1 GCA_903881215.1 uncultured Bacteroidia bacterium | reverse complement strand
TAAATTTTTTGACCACTAAAATCTAATGTTTCACCTTGTGTTTGCATAAGTTTCTGATTTTAAGTTTAAAGTCTTCTCCTCTAATTTAATAAACCCTCCGATGATTATGCAATTACAAACATAGGGCCTTGACAGAATCCGACCGGCTCAACCTGGTTTGCCCGAAATTTAAGTATAACGGCGAGCCAGATGCCAAAATAAACCCGCAGGGCAGCGGTGAAAACACATGAGTGATTTTGACGATATGAAAATCATTTCCACTTACACTACCAAAGAGGCAGTTGCAGATGGTTATTTGGTCCGTGTTGCCGCTACTGAATCTCAGGAAGCCGGTATCAAATTTCCGGTTTATCTCACTAGGGCAGTTTGGGACAAATACGTCGAGGTACCCAAAGGCATGGAATCTGAACAAAACCTTTCTGGCCGCTTGTGGGACATTCTCTGGATGTTCCGGGTCACTGCAAAATCAACCCCTGGCCAGCTGCTTCTGTTCAAACTCAATTGCAGACTTCCAGATATGGGTGATTGGGAAAAGAACGAAAAGATTGACGGAGATCGCCTGATAAGAACCGTCACCCTCAAGGCATTTATCACAGCACAAGACTTTGACGATCCGTCACCTGCCATTTTCATCATGAAACCAGACGAAGATTAACCTAGATAAAACGGCGTGCCAGATGCCATCACAAGTCCGCAGGGCAGCGGCATAACCAAAATGGATACAGTAGAATTAACCATAGAAGAGTACCAAAGGCTGATGGATGCCATACTCTGGATCCTAGGTCCTTTTTTGGATGATGATCAGATCGGAGAGCATCCACACCTGTTTGAACTGGCAGAATGTTACAATGAGTTGTACCACAAAATGCCAAAAGAATTTGAGCACAATTATCCGGAGCTTCCAATTCACTCTCAAGCTGCATACAAGAAATCTGGACTTGAGACTTTTTGAAAAGAGGAGGGGCAGTCGCCCCTTTTTTGTTCGTAAAAATTCAGCTCCCCGAATTAATCCCTAACTCATCTTCGATTTACCTTATCCGGAAGATCTCCTGACCAACTTCAATTTTATGTGCATGCTATTTTTACAGGGTGATATTTCCTATCGGCTTTCCCATCATCAGCCTTTATAAAACTGGTAAAGCCCTTCCAAATGTCAGCAATTTTTAACCACACCATTGTTAACATACTACCCTTACTGGACAAGGCAAATTTATTCAACTCATTTACCGCTATTTTTCAGTTGCTAATCCTTCCTGGCTCCTGTCCAACCAGTTTTTACAGTTTGGCCTTCATGATATATTTTGTTTGAAATTATACACTAAGAAAGTGCATCTCTTCACGTATCAGTCCCCTCATTCAAGGGTTTTCCCGGCATATCCTCTTTACTATCCGGTATTCCAGTTCCTCCTTGACTGCCCCTCCCAAGCTCCACTGGTTTCTTGCATATAATTTTAACTCTAAAAATTTATTATCATGAAAACTTTCGTAAAAAACTACATTGGAAAAGGAAAACAAGTCGCCGGATTATCAATCGCAAAAGTTACCTGCAAACTCGAAGATC
>CAIRSO010000502.1 GCA_903881215.1 uncultured Bacteroidia bacterium | reverse complement strand
TGGTTATTCAACTTTTTTTTCGTATTTTTCATCCTGAAAGTGATTGTTTTTTGCTTTAATCTTTGTTTCTAACAATTTGAAGATAAGCAATTAACATCACTTTTACTAATTTTTATTTTAGATATTTAAGTTTTACCTATGCCTTTAGGATTTATTGTGGCTTCTGGCACGCCGGTTGAAAAAAATGTGAGCTATTGGTTAGAGATATCCTTCATCTGCCATGGACAAGAAACTATCTGAGGTCAGTATCAGATGATCAATTACCGGGATCTCAAGCATCCTTCCGGCCTCGGAAAGTTGCCTGGTGATTTTCTTATCGGCATCACTTGGATCCAGGTTTCCGGATGGATGGTTGTGCCCAAGTATGATGGAGGTAGCACAGGATTTCAAAGCCACCTGAAAAACCACCCTGACATCCACAACCGTTCCGGTCATTCCCCCCTTTGAGATCTGGTGGCATCCCAGGACCTGATTCTGACGGTTGAGCATCAGCATGTAAATGAACTCAATGTGCTCGTAGGATGGCCATATAGAGCGAAAAGCTTTGGCTGCATCTTTGGATCCGGTGACACGAAACCGGTCACAGGCTTTAACTTTCGATGAATAGGTGATTTGTACCTCTGCAATAATTTCTGGAACCATTTGTTTTCACCGCTGCCTTTCTATGTTGTAAAACAAGAAAAAGATGAATTATTTTTCAATAATTTTACATCATAAGTCTGAAGAGGAAGTGAGCTCTGCTGGAGAGCAACTCAACAGCAATAGGACTTATGGCTGTGAAATGCAGTTGAGAGCTTCTTGTTGAAAGAGGCTCTTTTTGTATTTCATTGCCAATTATGGCTAATACAAACTCACCTCCGCATTTCCACACAGAAAATTTGGAGGAACTATATCTATAAAAACATCCTTCTATCAACAGAACCGGATTGTAGTTCCGGGCTGTATTGCCTCGTTTCATTTTTTATAGAATGTGAGCCGCGTCCTACGGAAAGCAGATTCTAGAGTTCAGAACTGCAGGGCAGCGGTAGCGGACTCACAAAAGGTGTTTTTATAGAATAGAAATTTATTTTATAACAGAACATATATATGGTTGATTGTTTTTTAAAACGAACCTGATCCTGTTTAATAATTTTCTTGCAATCCTGATAATTGCCTTATTAGATTCCATTCGCTTGCAATAATCGTGGAAGCATTTATTGAGAGACAAATCCCATCTTGCAGCAATCCAAGCACTTTCCACAATTGCACTCCTTAGATAATTATTCCCCCGGTGTGTAATTTCACCGATATTCTCTTTTTCGCCGCTGGAATTTGTAGATGGGATTAGACCTATGAAGCTACATAACTGATCGAAGTTCGCGAATCTGTTTATTGTATCCATTTCTGTCAATATTATCATCGCCGTTAAGGTGCCAATACCTGGTATTGTTTGTAATAATCTGACATTGTTTGCATATGCCTCACTTCTTGATAACTCCTGGATCCCTCTGAGAGCATTCAATAAGGTTAACCTTAAATGCTGGCTTTCGACAATTAAAAGGGTAAGTGACTTTTTTGCACTGATTTCTGTCAATTCTATACTATCTAGCCAATTCATAAATCGTTTGGACCAATGAGTAGCCGATTTGCTAAATGCTTCAGGCATCTCAATTCCATGAAAGTACAAGAAGGATTTTATCCGGTTTTTGTAACGGGTAAGATCTTTTACCAAGGTTCCGCGTATTCGTAACAGACATCTGTCCTCAAGTGATTTTAAAGAGGAAACATGTATTCCCTTTAGGTCACCGTTACGTAATGATCTTGCAATTTTTTTGCTGTCCCGTTTGTCTGTTTTGTTAACCTTCTCCTTGTCGGTCGTTGGAATATCTGCTGGATTAACGACAATATTACTGATCCCCAGGGCTATAAGTCTATTATGAATCCAATATCCGCAGAAACCAGCTTCATATGCCGAATGGTAAATTCCATTAGGAAAATTCTTCACCAGATACTGATGCAACAGTTCCGGATTGGGATCCTGAGAAAAGGTTTTTAATGTCAGTTTTTCGGCCATAATTGAAACCTTCCAACTTTTTAGGTGTACATCTAAGCCAACATAAAAGTGTTGACCACTAAAATCAATTTTGTTACTTTGTGTGAGCATAAGTCAGAGTTTTATTGTTTATACTGTGGTAGTTTAAATTTAATAAAACACCAGACTTATGCTTCATTTTACAAACATAGGGCCTGCGGACTTGTGATGGCATCTGGCACGCCGTTTTTTTTAGATTAATCTTCGTCTGGTTTCATAATGAAAATGGCCGGTGACGGATCGTCAAAGTCTTGCGCCGTGATAAATGCTTTGAGTGTAACGGTCCTTGTCAGTCGATCTCCGTCAATCTTTTCATTCTTTTCCCAATCTCCTTTATCAGGAAGTCTGCAATTGAGTCTGAATAGCAACAACTGACCTGGGGTTGATTTGGCAGCGATCCGGAACATCCAAAGAATGTCCCACAGCCGGCCTGAAAGGTTTTGTTCAGATTCCATGCCTGCAGGTACTTCGACATATTTGTCCCAAACGGCCCTGATAAGGTAAACCGGGAATTTGATGCCGGCTTCCTGGGACTCAGCAGCGGCAACACGGACCAAATAACCGTCTGCGACAGCCTCTTTGGTGGTGTAGGTGGAAATAATTTTCATATCGTCAAAATCATTCATGTGTTTTCACCGCTGCCTTGCGGGTTTTTTATGGCATCTGGCTCGCCGTTACAGTTAAATTACGGGCAAACCACCTTGAGCCGGGCGGATTCTGTCAAGGCCCTATGTTTGTAATTGCATAATCATCGGAGGGTTTATTAAATTAGAGGAGAAGACTTTAAACTTAAAATCAGAAACTTATGCAAACACAAGGTGAAACATTAGATTTTAGTGGTCAAAAAATTTA
>CAIRSO010000501.1 GCA_903881215.1 uncultured Bacteroidia bacterium | reverse complement strand
GGACTTGTTACCACAGAACCTCAAGATCTAATCACTATCATTTTTTTTCGACCAAAATCTAAACAATGCCATCAGAGGTTAAGATGGGTTGGTCGGACGGATACTGCCATCAGAGGTTAAGATGGGTTGGTCGGACGGATACGTTTCATGGAAATTGTATTTCTGGAGTATATTGGAATGCTCTGGGCTAAATTAGGTGGGAACTGAAGGGACTAAGAAAATGGGAAGTTGGGAGAAGAAGCAAATCAACAGCAAAGAAAAAAATGGTAGATTTGTATTTTAGTATTTAAATGAAAGGGAAATGACAAAAAAGAGTAAGCCTTTTGGCACAGAAAAAGAGATTATAGTGAATAGACTGAAAAAAAATGGTCGAAATGCTTATGACCAGACTCTTGCAAATGGAATTTCTGTTACTGTTTTAAGGGGAAACAAAATTTGCATGGTTGAACCCAATGGCAATATTTCGGTTGTTGCTGAATTAGGCCAATCAAAATTTAAAGTTGCACGACAGGTTTATAGCCTAAAATGATCCATCCCAAACGACTGCGGATATTTGCAGGTCCAAATGGCTCAGGCAAAAGTTCTTTGGTCACGATCATTTCGGACAAACAGGTCGATCTTGGTATATATGTGAACGCAGATGATATAAAAAAGATCCTCGAGGAATCAAGGAGTCTTGATTTCGCAATCTTCGGCCTTACACTTGATTTTGATCATTTAATCAGAGAATTCAGCACTTCTACGCTAAGCTCTAAATTTAACGAAGTTCATAAAAACCGCCAAAGAAAAGGGATTTAAAATTTATCTCTATTTCATCTCCCTTGAAAATTCCAGGTTATGTGTTAATCGTGTTAAAGCGAGGGTGGACCAAGGCGGTCATGATGTCCCTGAGCAAAAAATTACGGAAAGGTACGAAAGAACCATGAATTTTCTTCTGGATGCAATTAGGTTAGCCGACAGAGCATTTCTCTTTGACAATAGCTATTCATCTCCAAAACTATTTGCAACATCTGAAAATGAGGAGATTAAATTAGAAAATACAAGTTATGCTCCATTGTGGTTTCAAAAATATGTTTTGGAAAAACTTTAACGGTTTTTGATTGATGATACAAACAAATTTTAACATAGATCAATTCATTGCTTCCTGCGTTACGAAACGAGAAGAAAGCCTATTGAAAAAAGATTTTTTGAAATTCAATATGGAGCTTTGTCACAGCATAACTCCGATGTCTTCCTCCATTCAAGAAAATTTATATAATTTTACGAAATGAAAAAATTGGCAGACAGACTTCAGGAAACTATCAAGGTTGAAAAGCTGATCAGATCAAAAGATCAAAATTTCAGAAAACTCGAGAATTACTTAATTGAAATTGAGAAACTAGGATATTCTCACAAGCAAGAGTATACTATTCCACTTGTTGACACTATCGGAAGAACAACTTATTCTACTCTAAACAAATCAACGAGTTTGTAGGGATAAAGACAGGTGTCTGAGTTTTATCGTCTTCATATTGCTCCATACAAGGGGAATTAGTATGTAAACAGAACCAGCATCCCTTGCGCCAAACATTTGGTTGAGGTTGCCATCCAAAACAGTTGTTCCGTTTCAGCCGTTACACCCACACGGGAAAATCTGATTCCAAATTATGGCACGATTGGTGGCAAGAGAATTCATCCCACCAATGATCTTTACTTGATTGACAAGGTCATTGAAAAGCCTACTCCTACCCTGGCAGAACAAAAATTAATCATTCCGGGTATGCGTGCCGGGCATTACCTCTGCTTCTTTGGCATGCATGTGTTGTCACCATCTGTGATGTCAATTCTGGAACGGAATTTAAAGAATGCAGGTGGCAACAAAATTGGACTAACCGAGGCCCTAAATGAATTGGCACAGAAAGAACAATATTTGGCCCTTGAAAAAAATGACTGGCGATTTGACATGGGAACAAAATACGGTCTCTTAAAAGCCCAGCTAGCGCTTGCTTTGAGCGGAAATGACCGTGATCAGGTGATGTCAGAATTGCTGGAATTTTTTGTATCCAAAAACATGAATTCCACCGGGAAATAATTCTATGAGCCGAGGGGTGGATGCCCGATCAATTACAGCAGAATATTGAAACGGAGAAACGGGGAAGAATTGAAACGGAGAAGAATTGAAACGGGGAAACGGAGAAACGGAGAAGAATTGAAACGGGGAAGAAATGAAACAGGGAAACGGAGATGTGAAAGCCGCGGAGCGGCGCCCTGTTTGTAGAAAGCCAATGATGAATGACCAACCGTCCGCGGTAGCAT
>CAIRSO010000500.1 GCA_903881215.1 uncultured Bacteroidia bacterium | reverse complement strand
GACTACAGGGTTAACTTTGTTTATGAAACATTGCTGCAAATCAAAGTTGATTTAGAGAAGATTGGCTCAACACTTTTAGTTGTTCATGGCAGACCTCTGGAAGTATTTAAAATGTTAAAAGAGAAGTACCATATCTGTAGTGTTTACTGTAATAGGGATTATGAACCCTTTACCAACCACAGGGATATGTATGTTGAGCGTTTTCTCAAGATTAACCGTACTGAATTTATTACTTACAAAGACCATGTTTTGTTCGAAAAGGATGAACTGGTTAAAAAGGATGGTAAGCCCTACACTGTTTTTACTCCCTATAAAAATCGTTTCCTTGAAAAATTAAATCAGGAAAGTGTTCGTGCCAACAAAACATCATTGTATTTTCACAACTTCATTAGAATGAGGCCTTTGCCTATGCCTTCTATTGACTCTTTAGGCTTTTCGAAGGTCGTCATTGCTTTCCCCCCCAGGTCACTGCCTCAGAGTCTGCTTGAGAATTACGAAGAAAACCGGGACTTTCCATACAGGAATGGTACCTCCAAATTGAGCCTCCATTTGCGGTACGGCACGGTCAGCATTCGAAAGATTACAGCTTTGGCTATGTTGCATTCATTAACATTTTTGTCTGAGCTAATCTGGCGGAATTTTTATAGTCAGATTTTGTGGTTTTTTCCTCAAGTATCTACCCGTGCTTTTAAACCAGCCTATGATAACATTCGTTGGGAAAATGATCAAACTCAATTCCAGGCCTGGTGTGAGGGAAAAACGGGATATCCGCTTGTTGATGCTGGAATGAGGGAACTCAATCAGACTGGTTTCATGCACAATCGTGTTAGAATGGTGACAGCCAGTTTCCTTTGCAAACATCTGTTGATCGATTGGAGATGGGGTGAAACTTACTTTGCAGCGAAATTGAATGATTATGATCTGGCATCAAACAATGGAGGGTGGCAATGGGCATCAGGTTCTGGGTGTGATGCGGCTCCTTATTTCAGGATTTTTAATCCGGCGTTACAGGCACAAAAATTTGATCCGGATAATATTTACATCAAGCAATGGATACCTGAATTTGGAACAGATCGGTATCCCGAGAAAATTGTTGATCATGCTTTTGCGCGCGACAGAGCCATTGCAAGGTACAAAGAGGGACTGTCAGATCTGAGCTAGAACTCTAAAATTTTAATTTGTCTGTGATTTCTCCTGAGATAACTTTTGATAATCATTCGTGCATCCCAATTGTCGTTTTTCTTGCAAATGCAATCATGCAAATTGTCCAGATCCATTTGTGTAATCACAGATGCTGAAAAACCATAACCGAAATATTTGCCTTGAGCAACCTTAACGATTGCCGTTTCATTGTGGCTTTTCCCTTTTTCCAGGATAAAAAAGTTTTGTGAATGAAACTGCCAGGGTCTAATAGCCTCTAAAACGCGTAAATTATACATTTCTGGTTCTTCTTTTCCCTCACAAGCCCCTGAACAACCTCCAATTCGGGAATTGAAGCAAGGCGACAGTTGATCATCAAGATGGCAAAGCTTTTTACACAATGAGTATTTCTCAGCCTGTGCATGAAGTAAATCAACACCTTCCTGGTAAAAATTAAATGTGGTTAAAGGAATAGAATCATCGTCTGTCTTTCTAACCTGAAGACGGAGATAACCACATTGGTCTTCAAAATAAAATACTCCAAAATTATTGGCAGATCTTTTTTGTTGCCTATTGAAAAATGGACGATTTTTTTTAATTTCTTCTGATTCCAGGAGGAGGGCAATCAACTCACTTCCTGTTTCTTCATGACTTACTGAGGCAATTTTCTCGCTCATTTCCATTGCCTTTTTAGTCAGTCGATTGTTTAAATGGGAGATAATTCGCTGGTGTACATTCTTGCTTTTTCCAATGTATATAAGGTCTCCATTTGAATCATAAAAATAATAGACACCGCAACTGCCGGGCAGTGAGGCAATGGTTTCTTCCGATAGATGTCCTTTGCGGGAGGAGAAAAGATCATGGTCTGCAGTCACATTTTGTCGCAGGATTAATTCAAAAAGCTTAACTGTTGCAAGGGCATCTCCACTTGCCCGATGTCTTCCTTCGATAGAGATATTTAAATCCTGGCAGATATTACCAAGCGAATAGGAGCGGAGTCCGGGAATCAGTTTCCTGCTAAGACTCACCGTACAAAGTGTTTTGCGTTTGAAATCATATCCGAGCCTTTTGAATTCTTCTCGTATGAATGAATAATCGAAGGATGCATTGTGTGCAACAAAAGTGGTATTCGCAGTAATTTCAACAACTTTTTTCGCTATTTCATAGAATTTTGGGGCAGTTGCAACCATTTCGTTGGTAATCCCGGTTAGTTGAATGATATTCCATGGAATATTGCATTCAGGATTTACCAGCGAGCTAAAGTAGTCGATGATTTCGACCCCATTGTGGATATAAACGGCTATTTCAGTAATCTTGCCATTGAAGGGAGAACTTCCTGTCGTTTCAACATCAATTATTGCGTAGTTCATTAAAATTTTGGTTCCGATTCAATTCTCATGGATTCAAAGTTTTCCAGGAGATATTTTTAATTAAAGGATTTGATGATTCTTCCCAGG
>CAIRSO010000499.1 GCA_903881215.1 uncultured Bacteroidia bacterium | reverse complement strand
TAGTCTTTCACTGTTCACCTCTTTCTCATCAATTTCATCAATCACATCAGGCAATTCATGCGAACTGTTCCAGTCCGGATAGTTCATCTTCTTCTTTACGCGGAGATATTCTATACAATGATTATAGGTAATTGAATATAGCCAGGTCGAGAAGTTAGACTCGCCTCTAAAATCTGAAAGCTTCTCAAATACTTTACAAAAAACATCCTGTACAAACTCCTGCGCCAGGACCGGGTCCTTTAATAACGAGTTGCATTTCTCAAAAACCTTGGTAGAATACCTGATATAGAGTATTCCAAAGAGATTTGTGTTGTGTTCGTGTTTGATCTTTTTGATGATCTCAATGTCAGGAAGATCATTCACAGACAATTTGTTAATCATTTTTTAATATTCGTAAAGTATTCTAAATTAATGGATTACAAAGATAGTATGCGTAATTGAAAAAAAAAACATATTTTTGCGGTGACTTTCAGAAACCTTTGCGTCTAAAAGTTAAAATTGTTTGAACAGAAACATTGATTTACATTAATTACATTTATTTTTCAAAGTTATGAAAAAAGGATTATTAAAACTGGTTACATTAAGTATTCTCGTTGTTACATTAGCAAGTTGTGCTAAAATTCCACAAGCTGACATCGATGCTGCAAGCGTTGCTATCGAAGCTGCTAAAAAAGCAGGTGCTGATCGTTATGTTGCTGCTTCTTTCCAAGCTGCTGTTGATGCACAGAAATCAGGTCTTGCTCAAGTTGAGGAGCAAAATGCAAAATTCGCATTGTTCAGAAATTATGATGTAGCTAAAACTACTTTGACTTCAGTTACTACTTTGGCTAACAAAGCTGTAGAAGAAACAACTGCAAGAAAAGAAGCATTGAAAGCTGAAGTTACTGCTGCTATCGCAGAATTGACTACAACTATCGAAGCTGACAAAGAATTGTTGAAAAAAGCTCCTAAAGGAAAAGAAGGCAAAGCTGCTGTTGAAGCTATCGGCCAGGAAATTGCTGTTGTTGAAACTGTTTTAACTGAAGTTTCTGCTGGTTTGACCAACAACGACGATATCTTAACTCTTTCTGAAAAAGTTAAACCAGCTGTTGAGAAAGCTAAAGCTATCAACACTGAGTTGACAGACGTTATTGCCAAAGCAAAAGGTGGTAAGAAGTAATAAGAATTTTTGATAAAATTCTTTAAGAAATAACCCTCGGAACATTTCCGGGGGTTTTTTTAAGCCTAAAAATGATCAGGGTTTTCTGCTGAATGATAAATTATCAACCTCCTAACAGAAGAAAAGGATTACCTTTGTTACAACATTAGCCCAACCTCGGTAGAAGTTTTTTACTAAAATATTTGGATGTGAGAGTTCGCCTTTTAAAAAAGATATTGTTTTTCATAGGAATATTTTCTTCAGTATTCCTGATAGTTATGGTTCTTCTGCTTCTTTTCATGGACAAACCTCCTATGGAAGATTTCAACAAGTGCATAGAGATCATGACAAAAGCCAAGAAGATAAATGCTGACGTTTATGCTCCTGAATATTATCAGTCGGCCGAGACAAATTATAAATACGCCTTCATTGAATTAAGACGGCAAAATGAAAAATTGTTCTTTCAACGCAATTTTTCAAAGGCCAGAGAGTTAATCGTTACTGCCATAATTAAAGCAGAACTGGCTCAGAATGCCTCCGGAACAAACAAAGACACACAAAAGGCCAGGTTTATTAAAGAAACCGAATTGCTTAGAAAGAAACTGGTTAGTTACCACGATTTTTTTATCAAGCTGCCCTTGAGAATTCAAACAAGAAAGGATTATGAATTTGGTAAACTATCGCTTGAAGAGAGTGTGAATGCTTTCGAAAAGGGGGATGTTAATAAAGCCAACAAAAAATTAAACGAAGGAAAGTCGAGGATTAGTTATGCCGATGCAGAAGTGAATGCACATCTGAAAGAGTATTTCTCCCGATTCGCTAAATGGCAGCAATGGGTGGCAAGTACCATTTCTACCTCAGCTACCAACAGAAGTTACGCATTTGTTGTTGACAAGATAAAGCACAAAGGATTTCTCTATTACAATGGAAAACTCAGCAAGGAATTTGATGTAGAATTTGGTCGTAATTGGATTGGCGATAAGCTCTATGCAGGTGATAATGCGACTCCTGAAGGCAGATATGTGGTAACCAGAAAGAAAGCGGGAAGAGAATCAGGGTACTATAAGGCAATGATGTTAAATTATCCCAATGAAGAAGACAGGGTAGAGTTTGCCGCACGCAGAAAAAGTGGTCAGATTCCAAAGAGCCGTGGCATAGGTGGATTGATAGAGATTCATGGGAACGGTGGAAAAGGAGCCGACTGGACCAAGGGTTGTGTGGCACTTTCTGATGAGAAAATTGATGAATTATATAGTAAACTATCTGTGGGCTCACCAGTCACAATAGTAGGATCAACGGTCTCTTTATCAGATCTGTTAAATTAATTATCTTTACAAAAATGGAAACTGAAGATAAGAGTTGGTTTAAAAAATATTCGCCTTGGATTATTCCGGTACTATTATGTATATGGATACCTACCATAATTCTGTACACTCCTGCCTATCAGAATACAGTATTTGGGATAAAATCATGGTTTACCTCCATTCAGTTGAATGCCAAGAATATAGATAAGCAAATTCAGAGCAGTAAGTCAAATATTGCTTTGCTTCAAGACAAGTTGAGCGATTTGATGCCTGAAAAGCCGTATATTTTAGTCAATACTACTGAGAACAGATTTGTGCTTCGCAATTCGAAAGATACCCTTCGTACCGGGATGTGTTCTACAGGGAAAGACGAAATATTGATTTATCCGGATGGAACCAGAAAACCTTTCAAAACGCCAAAGGGTATGTTTTCTGTTTTGCTTAAGAGAAAAGATCCGGTGTGGGTGAAACCTGACTGGGCTTTTATTGAAGAGGGAATGAAACCTCCTTCTGCACGTTCTGCCGAACGTTATGATGAAGCAACTCTTGGCGCATATGCTTTAACTATTGGTGACGGTTATATGCTGCATGGAACATTGTACCAACGTTTTCTTGGTTTACCGGTCACACATGGTTGCGTCAGATTGGGTGATGCCGATCTTGAAGTCATTTTTAACTCCCTCGATAAAGGGGCAAAAGTATTTATATACTAATCCACGGACATGGCAAAAAAGAATCTTTTCTGGACTGTTACAACAATTTTGTTTTTGATCAGTGCCTATGTTCTTACTTCAACGGTCATTCTTCCTGTTGCAACAATAAATCCATTACCGGAGGCAGTTTTGCCAAAAGCTAGTGTAAAAAAAGATAACAATGCTAAGAAGCAGGTCAAGGCTGAAAATACATCCAAAAAAAATAGCAAAACTGATAAAAATGCAAAAATAGCAGATACAAAGGTTCAAATTACTACTGGAGATGAGACTGTCTCTAATAGCAAAGAAGATCTTAAAAAGCTCTTTGAGTTAAAGATGACAGAGATTGTACTCAGATCCAGATATAATCTCTCATCTGAAGATTCGATTTACATGGTTCTTGATCTGATTAATAAGGTTGCTACCCTCGAAATGAAGGGCATTCCGCTGCATGACAGCCCGATACAGGATGTTTGGATCAGTAACTCCATAAAGATGTTTCATACCGAAGCACTTTTGCGTTGGATTTCACAACCATTTGTACTAAAGAATGCCAATTCTACGATTGAAAGAGTTCAATTTTTGGTTAAGATTGCACCGAAAGATACCATTGAAGCAAACAAAGCCGAAGCTACTCCGGCTCCGCGAAAAACAGAGGATGTGTTTATTGTACTGAATTTTGAACGCAACCTTCAGTTGGTGATTCAACAAACTGAGACCAGCCTTGGAGAAGATAAAGTGAGGATAGATAGTTTGAAGAGATATTTATTCAAGAAGGATACCGAAAATTCTTTGAAAGCATTGACAACTCTCAAGCGGGAAGCGATTACACCCAAGATTTTCATTACAATACCAAAAGCAGATGCCATCACTCTATACAGGGCACTTCCACAAAAACTAAAAATGGTTATTCGAATGTAGATGGGTTAGTTCGAAACGGCTATTTTAACCCTCTTATTCTTAAGTTTCTCATTGACCAGAAGTGATACCAGTTTTGTGATTTTTGAGGCTGGTACTGCTGCAAATGATTCGAAATCAAGGATATTGATAATTCCAATATCTTCTTTATTCAACCCTCCCTTTTGAATTAGGAGTCCGACAATATCTCCTTTACTGATTTTATCCTTTTTCCCTGCACCAAAGTAAAGAGTGTCAAAAAAGGGAGGTGGGATTTTTTTTGCCGTATCTGCAATGGAAGTTTCAAGGCAATATTCAGGAATATAATCAGGGATCTTCTCATTCTCTGAAAGCAAAATCCAAACAGTTCCTTCGTTATCCATTCTGGCCGTTCGGCCATTCCTATGCAGAAACACTGTTTCGCTCGTGGCAAGCTGGTAGTGAACAATGTTTTTAACACCTGCAATATCCAGTCCACGGGAGGCAAGGTCTGTCGTAACCAATATTGGATTGCTTCCATTCCTGAATTTTATTAGGGCACGCTCGCGTTGTGATTGTTCGTATCCCCCATGGTAAGTATCATGGGAGATCCCGTTTTCATTTAATAGTGTACTAATCCGCTCTACAGCATCTCTATGGTTGCAGAACACCAGTGTTAGTCCTTCCTGGAGACCGGGGAGTAGTTTGAATAGCAGACTCAGTTTGTCTTTTTCTTCGGCTCTTATCAGTTTAACCTCTAGTCCTGCGGGTTTTTCTTCGCTACTGTAATCCAGAACGACTGGATTTTGTAATTTAAAGAAATCGGGCACTGTGGCAGCCTTGGTCGCTGAGGTTAGAATCACCTGTTCCGGAGCAGGGATGTGCGCTAGAATCGCCGATATATCCTTTTCAAAGCCAAATTCGAACGACTTGTCATACTCATCCAGAATTAATTGTTCAATGGTGGCAGGATTGATGTTCCCTTTGTCCAGATGGTAACGAATTCGTCCGGGGGTTCCAATCAAAAGGGTAGGCGCCTCCAGCAGATTGTTCCGCTCAGTTTTCACCTTGTGTCCTCCATAGCAGGTAGAGACTTTTAAACCACTCCCCATTGATTTAAATACTTGCTCAATCTGAAGGGCTAATTCTCTTGACGGGACTATCACCAAAGCTTTAATACCCTGGTTTTGCTCTTTCGCTTTTTCAAGTACAGGTAGAAGGAAGGCAACAGTTTTTCCTGATCCGGTCGGCGAAAAAAGCAGAATTTGACGCGCTTTTTTACAAACTTTCAACATCTCGGTCTGCATCGGATTGAGTGATTCAAATCCGAGATTTGTAATGGCTTTTGTTACGCTGGACGAATAATTTAAACTCATGTATATTTGATTTTAAACAAAAAGAGGGATCCAGTTTGGAGCCCTCTTTAATGCTATAATAAGCGTTGGAACGTTTGCTTTTGTTTGGATTATCTAAGTGATCTGCTTCAATTCCGATTAATTATCTAGTTGTTAAGTCAAGATATAATTTTTCATACACGAACTCAGCACAAAAATAGTTCAAACTGTAGCCTGAAAGCTACTACACGTTCGACTGCTTAATAACTTGATCTGCGACCGGTACCTCTGTCACCGCCGCCACGGTTGAAACCACCACGGTCACCACCGCCACCGCCACCGCCACGGTTGAAACCGCCACGATCGCCACCGCGATTGAAACCACCACCACCGCCGCCGCCACGGTTGAAACCACCGCCGCCGCCACCGCTTGGACGTCTTGTTCCGTCTTTAGGTTTTTCGATTGACTCGTTAACAACGATTGTACGACCGTCAACTTCTGCACCGTTCAATTCTTCAATGGCTTTTTGAGCCTCTTCTGCATTCGGCATTTCAATAAAGCCGAAACCTTTACTCCTTCCGGAGAATTTGTCAGTAATAATTCTTGCTGAAGTCACTTCACCGTACTCCTCAAAAAATCCTTTTAATTCTGCCTCCTCCAAGCTAAATGGAAGGCTACCTACGAAAATGTTCATAATTTAAAAAACTAATTAATGGTAAATAATCCGCTGTAAAGGTAGTTATATTTTGAATTAAAAAGAGATTTGTATTTTTTTTTATTTTTGGTATAAGTTACACTATGT
>CAIRSO010000498.1 GCA_903881215.1 uncultured Bacteroidia bacterium | reverse complement strand
TCTATAATCCTGTATTTTTTGCAGAGAGTGAATGGATGCTTAAGCTTGCCAGAGAGAATTTTCCTTCAATAACTTTCCACGAGACATCGGATTTTAAAATCAAGAAGAATTAAAATCTTTCACTATACAGCTTTTCTGATTTTATGTTAATACACAAAGTGTTATTGCTCCGTTTCAGGGCTTTTTTAAAATAATATCTACTCTTGAAAAGAAGGGCAAAACATTAAAAATAATTTGCCATATTTACATCGGATGCAATTTAACTGAAATATATTGGGAATGTCTAAAATAACTCATAAGATTTTTATAGGGATTTTAGTCGCAATTGTCTTTATCGTGACTATTTCTGTTTTTTATAAAGGGATCTCTTATTATAGAGTCAGTATTGAGGAAAGAGTCTACCATCCGGATCATAACCTTCTTAAGCCAAGTGGTATTATTGGCCATGGACTTGGAATTACCGGTTCTTTTTTAATGATTATTGGAATGGTTTCCTATATGTCGCGAAAAAGATACCGTTCTCTATCAAGATTGGGATCATTGAAAAACTGGCTTGAATTTCATATCTTTCTCTGTACTCTTGGACCGATGATGATTCTCTTTCATACGTCATACAAGTTTGGGGGACTTGTGGCTGTTAGTTTCTGGAGTATGGTTGCCGTTTTCTTAAGTGGAATAATCGGACGATTTATTTATATACAGATTCCACGATCAATTGAAGGCCGTGAACTGAGCCTGAATGAAGTAAGGGCGATGAAAACCGATGTTGCAGGATTGCTAAAAAATTCATACAATATGGATGAAGAAAGCTATAGCATAATTGTTGATTCGATAAAAAAGAAAATTGAATTATATCATAAAAACTCAATTGTACGTTATATACGAAAATACTTCGACGATCGTAAATCGATAAAATCAGTTAAGGCTGTGCTTAAAAGGAATAAACTTCCAAAGACAGAGTATGTGAAGATAATTGCCCTGGTAAAGGACGATATTAGTCTTAACAGGAAAATTGAAAGGCTCGATACCATGCAGAACCTGTTCAAATACTGGCATGTGGCTCATTTGCCTTTTGCTCTTGTAATGTTGATTATTATGGTAATTCATGTTGCAGTGACTATTGTGTTTGGTTACAGATGGATTTTTTAATGATGGAACTTTTAATAGAAAACATACTGATTTATTCACTGGCAGCAATTCTCTGTCTTGTGGTTGTCATTCTATATCTTAGAAAAAAAACCAGGGAGTCAAAAATTGTTGATGCTAAAATTTTAAAGGCAAAAGAAGAGGGACTTCATGAACCAATTTCACTCCATCCGGTTGTTGATGTTAATAGCTGTATTCAAACCGGGGCTTGTATCTCAGCTTGTCCCGAACACGATATTCTTGGAATCAGAAACGGTAAGGCAACAATAATAAATGCATCGCAGTGCATAGGCCATGGAGCATGTTTTCATGCATGCCCAACCGGTGCAATAAGTTTGCGTATTGGTACTGAAAAGCGTGGTGTTGAGCTTCCTCATGTGAATCAGAATTTCGAAACCAATGTGCCCGGAATTTTTATAGCTGGGGAGCTGGGAGGAATGGGACTCATAAAAAATGCTGTAACACAAGGAAAGCAAGCCACTGAAAATATTATTAAGTCAATTAAAAAGGATCACAAAGCAGCATACGATCTGATTATCATTGGCGCAGGGCCTGCGGGGATTTCTTCCTGTCTTACAGCAAAGAAACACGGACTGAAATTTTTACTTCTGGAACAGGATACCCTTGGGGGAACAGTTTTTACTTTTCCGCGAAAAAAAATTATTATGACTTCTCCGATGGATTTACCTTTGTATGGTAAAATTAAACTATTTGAGACAACAAAGTCTGAACTTCTCGACTTATGACAGACTGTACTTA
>CAIRSO010000497.1 GCA_903881215.1 uncultured Bacteroidia bacterium | reverse complement strand
ATTGTTTGAATTGTTTGAATTGTTTGAATTGTTTCTGTCTAAATTAATTGAATTTCAGTAATTTAGAGACTATTGACAAAATTGTTTAAATCATAAATTAGTATGCTTCCCCATTCATCCAGGACTTAAAGGAAGTTGTTTTAGAACGGCTTACGAAAATTTCAGTTTTCGGATCCGCTTTTAGCTCAACTTTCAATTTGAAGTTGAAGTGGTTGTAAACTTTCCTGATGGATTCAGACGAAAGAATATACTGACGATTTACCCTGAAAAACAGTTTAGGATCGAGCTTTTCTGATAACTCCTCGATTGAGTTGGGAATCAGATGCCTTTTATTGTCGTGGGTAAGCAAAAAAACGGCCTTTTCTTCTGCAAAAAAACAGGCAATCTCGCTGGCCCTGACAGGAACCATGGCATCTCCCCTGCTGATCAAAAAACGATCTTTGTAGGATGGAATGACTGGCACTTTTATGTTTTTCAGGATATCGTACAATTTTGAACTTGCATCTCCTGTCCCATAATAATCCTTCAATTTTAGCAATTTATCTATGGACAGTTTCAGTTGCTCTTTCTTCACCGGCTTTAAAAGATAGTCGATGCTGTTGTGTTCAAAAGCCTGAAGTGCATATTCATCGTAGGCTGTTGTAAATATGACCGGTGTCAGAATTTTGATTTTTTCAAAAACAGTAAAACTCTTTCCGTCAGCAAGTTGGATGTCCATAAAAATCAAATCGTACTCAGGTTCAGCTTTCAGATGGTCCACTGTTGCTGTGATGGTATCCAAAGGACCAAAAATTTCGGCATCCGGAAGTACGACTTTTATCATCTGGCTCAGCCTTTTTGCAGCTAGTTCTTCATCTTCAACGATCAGGATCTTCATAGCGCGGTAAATTAAGTTTTTTTCAAGTGCCTAGAGTGCACTAAAGTGCCTAGAGTGCCTAAAGTATTTAAGAAGTGCCTAAAGTGTACTAAAGTGCCTAGAGTGCCTAAAGTGCCTAGAGTGCCTAAAGTATTTCGCTGCAATCATAATTGACTCATCTCTCAAGTCTCTTGTCTTATGTCTCATGTCTTAATTACTCCAAGTTCCGGAGTCCCAAAGTACTCTAGGCACTTTAGGAACTCTAGGCACTTTAGGCACTTTTTATAAGGCTTTCTCGAATAAAGGTAGCATCACCACAAATTTCCCATTCCCCTGTTTGACAGAAATATCCTTTCCCGTGAGATGAATGTACCGGTTGCGGATATTTTCAAGTCCCACACCTGTGGAAGGTTCTTTATCGATTTTGGGCCTGACGCCATTTTCGACAACAATATATTGATTTTCTGATATATATATTCTAACTTCTAAAGGATGTTCCGCAGAACAGACATTGTGTTTCAAAGCATTTTCGAGTAACATCTGCAGAGCCAGTGGTGGGATTGCGTAGTGATAAAACTGCTCCGGCACATCGAAATCCACCGTTAGTTTTTCTCCAAAACGATTTTGTTGAATAAAAATATATTCCCTGGCAATGTTGAGTTCGTCCCGAAGCAAGACAGCTTCCTTGTCCCTCGACTGGAGCATATACCTCATGATCTCTGACATACTTTCGACATATCGGGTTGCGACAGGATTATCGTTAACCAGCACAATCAGCGTATTCAGGCTGTTGAACAGGAAATGCGGATTAACCTGATTGCGCAACGTATCATATTTGGCTTCAAGAGTTGCTTTCTCCAGCGCCTGCGCACGCAACAGATTCTCTTTCCATTGGATAAAAAATGAGGTAGAAGCATATAAAGAACTGATCATGAAAGTAATAAGCAGCGAAACACCAATCAATCCCAATTTTTCCGCGCTTGTCAGATTAACATTTAAAAAATACCGCACCAGAAAGAATTCTCCAAACTCAACCACTAATACGAGGAAGAAAAGCGATAAAACTTGAAAGACAATCAGTTTCAGTGTCTCTTTGAACATTGAGAATCGGTTAACCGAGTACTGAATGATCAGCATGCTTCCGTTCCATATCAGTGCTGTCCGAATAAAAGAGATGACGAAAGCACTAAAAAAATTCCCATTGCCAAAATGGTAATCCAGCTCAAACCAGGGTGGAACAAGAGAAATCATTGTTATTCCAGCAAACCTGATGAAAATTTCTTTCCAGTGACTCCTGATTGGATCAACAGTAATATTGCAACTATTCAAATCTTGAGGTTGGTTTATCATTTTTCTATGTGTTAAAAGCGCAAGCGATATTGCATCATTGGAAATACGCCGAGCTGATTTACATTCTTTACCTGATTTGTGGATCGACTGAACAACTGCATCAGCACATTTTTATGATTGGTGAAATTTTCTACATAAAAAATCCATTCCTGCGAAATTTTCTTGCCATTTAATCTATAACCAAGTTTAATATCAGCCTTCAGGAAAGGATCAAACTGTTTACTGAAAGCCATTGTTTCATCATACTTTGTAACATTGGAAGCCCTTGACGCAACTAGATCAACCGGTGTGTACCTTTTTCCTCCTGCATAGGTGACCTTAAAATCCAGATTGATGGCTGAATTATTTTTTAGCGGAATCTCCTTTCCTACGAGAAAATTGAAAACATAGTTTCCATTGAAAGCCGTGTTCCGTTCTATTCCATCGCTACCTTTATATTTCGAGTCAAACAACGAAAGAGTAGAAAGGTAGTAAACATTTTTACTGAAAAATTTCTCCATGGTAAGTTCTATTCCATAATTTTTACCTGAACCCTTGTTAACAAGACTATCCTCAGTATTTGGGCCCCAGGTGGCTCCGGTATTCAACATACTGAAAGATGAAGGCCGCATTTGAACCGGAACATTGAAAATATCCTGATAATATGCTTCGGCCTTGAACCTGCTGTTTTCTCCCAAAGACCGGTCAAACGCGAGAACCAGCTGATTGGACTTTGTCAATCCAAGGTCTTTGTTGGTTTCTACCATCAAACCATCTCCCATCCGGGTTCCAATAAAATAGGTGGATAGGGTCTGGGTACGTGAATGTAACCCATAGCCAAGACTCAATTTTTGCTTCTCAGAAAGTTGCCAGTTAAAACTCAGCCTGGGTTCAAGGCTCGAGGCCCCATTCAGACTGAAATAGCTGTAATGTATTCCCGGAATAATACTCAATTGATTGTTAAAGCGATAGATAGCTTGCGCGTAAGGTTGTATCATCGTCATGCCATTGCCCAGTCCGCGGCTGTAATCAATCATAGCCCGAAGTCCGTTGGTCTCATGGCTGAAGGTTTTGGTTAGCAGGTCAAACCCCATCCGGTCGACCGAAAATCCGGCCCTTACGGAAAGCTGGCTGCTCCGTTTAGCATTAATGAAACCGCTCACAGAACTCCTGTATTCAGCATAATTGTGGTCAATATTTGGATGAGGAATCAAATTGACATCCAGGGTATCTATCGTCGTTCCCCCCGCCTGGTAAACGCCCGAAAGGATCAGTTTGGCAT
>CAIRSO010000496.1 GCA_903881215.1 uncultured Bacteroidia bacterium | reverse complement strand
TGCCTCTAAAACTGGAATATATATAGCTGCGGCTCATGTTAATATGCAATAACTGATGAGGCATAAAAATATAGAATAACTTTCTTTAAACCACGCGATACAATCGCGCGGGAGCGAGGTGATTCTTCAAGTCTCGAAGTAGATGCAATCGTACAAAAATATTCCGGCGAATATGCTGCCTTTGAAATCAAACTCGGAACGGGGCAAATTGACGTTGCCGCCACCAATCTAACTAAATTTGCCGCTGTGATTGATACGACAAAAACACAAGCACCTCAATCTTTGAATATTATTACAGGTACAGGAATAAGCTACACACGGGCTGACGGAATAAATGTTATTTCACTTGCTTCACTTGGGGTTTAAATATTTAAAATTAAAATCAATATTTATACCAACAACCTGGAATAAGCGGTTATAGGTGGTTTTTGCAAAATCTGGACGGTAGATGTAAAACAGGTCTATCCTGGTATGATCGCTGATCTTATATTTAAATCCTATGGTATTCCTTATATTATCGATGAAATAATTTCCGCCAAATTTCATAATTGGTTCCGTGGAGACATAAAGGTTAAGTTTTTTTGTCAGGGCTGTCTTCGCCAGGAAACGGGTACGCCAATAGCCGCTGTTGTCATTTGCCTTTTCAAGTTCGTCAAAATCCTGCAGCCGGTTCTGGACAAGCAGCCGAATAGCAAAATCGAATCTGCTCCATTTTCTCTCTGCTTCTGAACCAATACTGAACCTATGGTACAAACCATTGTCGGCTAGAACGAGCCTGTAATCAGCGAGGGCTGTGAGCAGTGGACTGACTTTTTTACTCCCTCCCAAAGTGAAGTACGAGCCATTATAGGTTCTCATATTGTTGATAAACCTCGATTGATAGTCGATAGTCACTTCCCATTTTTTTGGAAGATCAATTTTGACTCCGGCACCATACCAACCCTGAGAATCATTCGGATCAGATTTGCTTGTTTGGGCGATTAGAAGTGTGCTACAAAATAGCATTGCAATGCCAACAGAATATTTTGATATCTGAAATAATTTGTTCTTCATTGAAGTAAGTATTTTTTGAGAAATTAATTTCGGGGCAAAATGAAATCACCCATTTTACCGTTTACATCCGCTGTATTTACTTCATTGCTGACATAATATATCTTCACCACTGCCGTGTCTTTCAAAAAATCAACGGCACCAATTTCCGCATTGGTCACTTCCAATCCTGTTCGCTCTGAAAGGTCTGCAATCAATTCAGCTCTTCTCTCAGGCTTAATCAGTTCAATTTTTTCGTAGATCACCATTTTACTTGAGACATGCTTCAGTACCCGGTTGCTCTCCATCAACCATGAAACGCCAATAAAAATCGCGTTGGTAAGGCCCAATTCGATATAACTTATGTTTTTTGCCAGCGCGTTGATCACCGAAATACCGATTATCAGGAAAAGATAGGTCATCTCCCGAATCGGCATTGTATCGGTACGGTACCTCAGTATGCCAAAAATTGCGAAGAGGCCCAAAGCAAAACCAACCTGCAGTTTCACCGTGTCGAGCATAAAGAGCAACATGAAAATGGTTGTACTTGTAACAATAAATGTAAAAAAATAGTCGCGTCTGCGGCTTTTGGGATAGTACATCCAACGAATGATGATTCCGGTGATGAACAGGTTACAAATAAACCGAATCAATAACAGGCTAAAATTTGCTGAATCAAAAGACGTGTTATACGTTGACAATACTTCCAGGTCAGTTAATGTATTCATTGTGTAATGTGTGTTTTTTAATGTAACGGATTTTTTGTTTGTACAAATTGCTTTTTACATTTTCTGCTGTCATCGCGACACCCAGGCAATATTTGCTGATACCAGCTTTTTTGATTCGCATCTCATTCAAATATTTACAGATGTGCGATTCGCTGAACCGTTCCCGCTTGATTTCAAGGATGCACAAATTCGGGAAACATGCAGTTCTTCCGTTGAGACAGTTTTTGAACGAAATATTAAAATCGATTGTTAATCGCTCTGATTTATCTCTGTTAACCAAAGTCAACCGGCAAAAGTTATTCTGAAGTACCACAACGAGGAGATTGGGATCAATTGCCGATGCATCGCGAATAAAAGAAGCTGCAGGATCTTTTTTCAGTGAATCTGTAGGGTTAATAACGATTCTGCTTTTCTGCGTCCGATCTGTTTTGGATTTTATCTTGATTTCCAAAAAACTAAGATTTGATTCGATATAACTTCTGATCCGCCATTTGAAACGGTTCAACTTTCCATTCATGTGCGTACGAAAGAAGCGCAAGTCAATAGTATCCAAATAAGTTGTTCCATACTCGGCCACACAGTTTCCATCAATTTCCTGAATAAAATAATCTTTGGCTACCTTTCGGATCAAAGTTGGAAGGATATTCGCATTTAAAATGTATTTGACATCGGTGCGGTTCATCAGTTTTACGGAAGCCATCCCGGAAAGAGATATATTGGTTAACAACGAGATTGCAGTCCTTAATTCTGGCAAACCCTGCAAGTAGTCAGACTCATTATCTCCGGGGATTTTGGTGTCTGCAGAAAATGAGCCTCTAAGGTCTTTGATACTGCTCAATAAGTCCAACGATTCCATATTCATGGTACATACGCAGATATCAATGTACGTCTGCTCGTAAAATGGTTCTTCAGGTATGTTTTTGCCTCAGCAAATGAGTTACTGCTTGTCAGAAAGGTATATCCGGGTTGCTCTCCATTAACCCCAACCGCATATGGTTCAACGATAGAGTAATACTTGTCGATCAATGCATCCGTTGCAGACTGCGTTATCACATTGCTTGTAAACCTTTTCAGATTGTCCTTATACTTTTGCATATATGACCCATCATCTGCAATATACCTGATCAAAGGCCAGGTAGTAGTGACCTCATTCATTGACAGAGACAGTCCGCTCATACCTCCCGGTCCCCCTGAACTAGTAGTGCCGGTAATGCCGGGGCTATTCAACATGGCCTCATTGTTATCCCAGGGTATCCACATGAACTTATTTGAAGCGTGATTGTACAAATAGTAATTATGAGCCATGTTACCATAGGTGTCCCAATTTACTATGGCATTATTTATTGCCAGCCATTTGGTAAAATAATCAACATTGAAAACAATCTCGAGATTACTGCGCCACAAAGTTGAATTGGAAATTCTGTTGCTGCTGTTTAACGTAGCAATGAAATTTTGCACATCTGAATAATCGGCTGCAGTTTCATTGTTCTTTTTCTCAAAAAGGGATTGAGTAAATGAGGTTAGGTTGGATTCCGGCTTGTATAGGTTGCCGGTTTCTTCTCCCATCTGACTTATAACCATATTGTCGTCAGGCAACTCTACTCCACAATAGACACCCCAATATTTTGAACCGGTACCTATGTCAATAAACACTCTGTAAAAAGCGGTCTGTGGTGCAGCAACCCCACCCAACCGGAAGAGGTCAGAAGTGAGTTTCTCCTTAATCAGCGATTGGTCTTTGTAACCCGGAGAGAATGACAACTCCTTAAAGCCATAAAAATGCTGGTTGGCAATACCGGGATAAGTATCTTCGAACTTATCGAAATTAAGACGGAAAGGAAGCTTATAAATACCAGATGACCAGGTTGTTTGTAACGTAGAGTTTCCTTTTAACCTGAAGCCTGTATTTTTCCAGATTTTACCATTGAATTTGAGGGTAACATCAATATAATCAGGTTCGGTTGTAACAGTTGCTGCCGCCGGACCGCCTCCTCCGGGAGGGCCGGCTGGGGGACCACCCTTAACTCCAAAATCATACCCATAAATGCTTTTCATATTGGTACGGATCGAAGCCCATTTCGCCGTTCCAATCGAAATTTCGATTGTATTGATATGGTCTTGCGGAAAAGCCACTGAATAATCGGGCGCTTCATTGCCATGTGATGCTTCTGTCCAATCGGAGTTGTAAACCAACGGATCTGTTATTTCTTCTGTAGCAGGATCTTTGCGACAGGAAAACAATAGTAACATGGCAAATGCCAACATAAAATTCAGTCGGTTCATATTGAATAAATTTCGGGTTAGTGACTATTTTGGGCGAATCATTTCTCCCTGAGGAGCCCTGGGTCGCGCTGCCTGTTCAAGTTCGAGGTATTTTGCATACAGCCCCGAAGAGATGACCTCTTTCACTTTTTCATCCCTGATTTTGCCAAGTGCATCCACTTTTGATCTTTCAGGCATCACGGGAGGACGGACACTCTTGTCTATCAGTTTCTCAAAACCTTCAAAAAATTGCTTGAAGGCAGCATCTACCTTTTCTGTTTGGGATTTGTCCAGATTCAGTGGGGTACAAATCTTTTCGTTGACCACTTTCAGCTGAACCTCCAGGGTTGGAGGTTTCCCAGGACCGTCAGCTGGTTGTGAAAAGCAAAAGCTTCTTGTTAAAAGGACTATCACTAATGCAGCAAATACTTTTGTGCTCATGACTTCAATTTTTAATATTTGTAAATTGAAGGCAAGAGTAAGACCGGCAAAATTTCTAAAGAAATGATTTAGCCGAAAGGCAGGAAAGTACCTCTCAAGAGTGAATTTGTGTCACTGAATGAGATTATGAAAAACTTGGGCTATTATAGGAGGAATAATTACTTTTCAGGCGGACCTTTCTAAAGTAGTTTTAGTTGTACTATTTCTGTAGTGAATTATATTTGTTGCCAATTGAAATTCAAACGGATGAATTGGACAAAAATTAAAAACAGCGCTGTTGAATACGAATCGGCTGCCTTAAGCAGTTTAAGTATCTATTTTGATGCCCATCGATTTGTGCGCCAAAATAACTTAAGAAAATATTTATTGGTATCAGGAATTGCATTTCTGCTGTTATTTACGATAACCATTAAGGCAATTATTTATAGCGTAAATAACATTGAAAATCCAATTACGCAATGGATTTTGCCCCTTTTGCAAAAGTTTTTATTGCTAAGTTCCGAGGATATCACAAAAGGCATAAAAGCCATATTCTGGTTGATCAAAAAAGCCATAGATGCCAATAAAGATGCCATCTTCAGCACCATATTCCTGGTTATCGGAACGCCCTATTTTTCTTTCATAAGTTCAAAAACAGAAGAAATAATAAGTGGCGATACTTATCCTTTTAAATTCGGCATATTCATGAAAGAGTTGAAAAGGGGGATAAGCATTTCTTTAAGAAATTCAATAAAACAGCTGGTACTCATACTACTCATTACATTGCTGGCATTATTGCCACTACTGGATATTGTTGCTCCATTGCTCATATTTATGGTACAGGCCTATTACAATGGCGTTTTAATAACTGACTATACCTTAGAAAGGCGAGGTTTTTCAGTAAGACAAAGTGAAGGGTTTTATAAACTGCACCAACCAGAAATGTTTGGAATTGGATTGGGTTTTATGTTCCTGTTGCTAATTCCGTTAGTAGGTTGGTTTATGGCACCAACATATGGCCTGGTCGCATCCTATTTGTATTTTTCGAAGTTAAAAATTTAGACAGGATGCTTAAAAATCGTTTCTAAATACTTCAATCTTTAGCATAAAAAAAATAAACACAATGGCGAAAAATGATGGGAGTTGTTCCCATATAAATCCGGTAGATCTCAGGAGCAATGCGTTAATTACAAGGAAGTTAAATTATATATACCAAAATTCAGCAGAAGAAGTGTTGGTTTTTCATGCTGAGGATTAGGTTCACAGCAGCGCCATTGATTATGCTGGGGAAAAAGGACTTCTGGAGAAAATAGTTATAGAATGTGAAGTGGGTCATTGATCAGGCATTTTAGCAATTGTAAGGAACGGATTGAACACTCCGCACCAGCGGGGGAATCCATTGATCCAATTGCGATTGAACCTGGGATCAGTGAAGACTCAAAGAAGGTGAATTTCAGTCCTTTTCCCAAATAGGCTGCCAGGAGCATCCACCACACAGCCAAAAGCAATTATTGCATAAACATCAAGGTGGCAAGTTTCCAGCAGTTCATCCAATCAGAAATCTTAAGATTTTGAAGGATCATCTTAGTTTTCAGTGGTTTTGTAATATTTATCCGGACACCAATGAAAAAAAATATTTGGTTCATCCCCTCCAGGGTCTTGTACGGCTAACTTTCGACAAAACATCCAAGGCAATGTTGGTATCTTCTACCAATTGGAAATCATACATGCCCACACAGATAAAATCGGCTCCGTTGTTGAAGGCATATTTGAACCCATTCTTCGGCTCCAGGGCACCAGCTGCCAGTACTTTGAAGGCGATCCACGGCTCTTCAAGGTTATTCATAAAGTCGATGGTCTCCTGTGGTTTGAAGCAGAATATATTGTCGCGGAATCCGGGTTCACTGGTTTCGATCCTTTCCAGGTCTACCTTGGCCGACCAGTAATTGTGTTCGTGCAGTGTTTTTACCCAGAAATCAGGTTTCAATCCCTGTTTCACACATTCCTGAACAGTTTCAATGCGGTGGGCGCCAATACCTGCCGGTTTGCCATAGCTGCGGATCAGTTCAAGGCCCTTCGCAATTTCATCGATTTTACCATCCAGTACCAACCGGTCGGCTATGCCTCCCTGACAATACATGGCTGCGGCACCTGATTCATGCGAATTTTTGATAGCACCCAAAAAACCCCCTGAGATGCCGCAATCAGATATAAATTTCATTTTGCCACCGGTTTCATGCCAATATTTGTTCATGATCCTTCCCATTCTGGGGTTGGTGATTATGGCATTGATACCACATTTCTCGGCCATCTGAAGGGTATGCATTACCTTTTCATCCGAATGATATGCCTTAACCAGCTTTGATACATAAATCAAATCCCTGGAATGGGCCCATCCTCCGATCAGGTTTCCTCCCATGATCATGCGGCTCAGGTCGAGATCCAGGATTTTGCCTTTTGGCAATACTCCCTTTAGTTCGGAAAGGGAGGCCAACTGAAAACTTTTCGCAGTGGCTCCTGATGTAGCATCCGGCTTGCCCGTCATGAACTTCTCTTCAAAACTATCCCATTTCTTCTTCTTGTAGGCGGCATAAGCAAAAGCACCAATAAAGGGAACGCTGATCAGATCGCGCAAAACTTCCCGACGTTGGAGAGGGGAACCTGCTCCTTTTACCGAAGGCACCGGCACTTCCGCTTTCTCCTCCTTCCAGCGTTTGATAAGTCGGTCGAAGCCGAAGAAAAAGTCGGCAGGTAAACAGACAAAAACGAGCAAAATAGCCATCTCAATCAGGGTTTTGTTCACCCAGATGTAACTTCCTTCGTTGATGGCTCCGAAGGTATATCCCGGAATGGGAGGATAGGCAACATAATAAAAGAGCAATAAAACAGCACCGGCAATAGACGACCAGCGCACCATCAGTCCGGCAAAAAGGGATAAACCAATCAGAATGAGTCCCCAAACGTTCATGAAATCAACCAGGCTCATGGCCGTGGTCGAAGAGGCAAGCCAATGAAAAAAATCGGAAAACAACCACTTGGTTCCCAATAAATAGCCTTTTGCACTCCATCCTGCTGTAAATAATTTGGAGACCCCTTCATAGAGAAAATGCCAGCCCACCAATATCCGCAGGGCGGTAAATAGATAGGCTGAATAGTTTTTTAAATTTTCTTGCATAGTCATGTAATTGTTTTGCAAATGGATCTATTTCTGTCTTGTGAAATAAACCAAACGATTGATTGGCACCTGCTTGGTTACTAAAGTATCAATAATTGTTATTAATTTGTCTCCTAAAGAATATAATGACTCCAAAAT
>CAIRSO010000495.1 GCA_903881215.1 uncultured Bacteroidia bacterium | reverse complement strand
TTTCAAACAAAATTTTAGAAAATAAAAGAGGAAAATAAAAGCATAGTATATATACATTACACTATATGTTTTCCTAAACTTTAAGTGTTGTATACCTTGTTGTATGTACTTTAAATGAGGAAGCGGGATCAAATGTCAAAAATTGATTTTTAAATTTTAAGTTCGTTAACTGCCTACTAAATTACTTCTCAAACCATCCACTTTGAAGGTACATTAATCCCCTCTAGGAATTTAAGAGTTCTATCGGCAACAGAACTTAAGAAAATGCCATTTTTAATATCAATATTATCACTTTGATCCAACTTCCCTACATTACAATATCAAAACCCTTCTCTTTGTTTTATATTTGGATTATAACTTACTTCGTCTTCTGGATAAGGAAGCCAATAATTTTTTTCTGTGGGAATATTGGGTTTTGTCGCAGGTGCCAAATTATTGGCTTTGGTTACTTCTTCAATTAGCTTCTTGCTTCTAACCAAGTCAAACCAACGATGACCTTCGTTATATAATTCCCTGCTTCTTTCGTTCAAAATAAAATTTCTAAAATCTTCTTTAGAAAGCCCTGAAATCAAAGAAGCTTTAGAACGGGTTCGTACTTTATTAATGCATTCATAGGCAAAAGTAGTTGGACCATTAACTTCATTTTCCGCCTCTGCACACATCAGTAACAAATCAGCATAACGGAATACCGGAAAATTTTTGTCTCCATCATTAGCTGGACTGTTAGCATCAACGATATTTTGTTCTACATACTTGTAAAAAATATAATTATTGGCCGCCATATTGTATACGGTGCCATTTACTGTTCTATAATTCATAATAGCAATCCCTCTTTCGTCTTTGGGCTCAAACATTTGTTTAAGTTTAACAGTCGGCCTGTCAAGCCAATTTCCCCTTCTACCTAAAATCGCGTTAAAATTATCGATATGTTGTAAACTTCCTTCGCCAACAAATGGTGCACCTAAGCCTGATTTAAACTGAATTGAAAAAATGTCTTCTTTCCCATTCTCCTTTGCAGGACTATATGCATCAAGATAATTATCCCATAAATCCAATCCAAAATCATTACGCATGTTAATTAATTCTTTAGCTTTTTGAAGGGAAAGTGACCATTTGCTTATATCATTTAGTGGGTATCCAGCCATAGCCATATAAACTTTTGCTATTAACATTTTTACTGCAGCTAAATCTGCCCTCCCATTTGCATCTGCGGTACCCCTCTTGCGTATTGACAAATTATTCTCAGCAAAAGCCAAATCTTCTAATATTAAATCATATACTTCATTAATTGAAGATAACCCGGGATACAGGTTTTTAAGTGAATTTGTTTCACTTAATTTTAAAGGTACTTCACCAAAAAAACGTACAAGGTTGAAATAATTTAAAGCTCTTAAGAATTTAGCCTCACCAATGATTAGATTTCTATTTTGTTCCTGAAAATCCATTTCAGGAACATTATCAATAATTGCATTAGCTCTGTTAATAGCGTCATAACTAAAAAACCAAATTTCTGCTATCATCGAATTACGGCTATCATACATGTATGTATTCAAGGACCACCAATCTCCAGACTGTGGGGGATATCCTTCATCTGACATCAACAACGTAACATACCTGAAATTTCTATAATAAACTCCGTTCCCACTGCCCATCTTATCATAAACAGAATTTAGTGATGTTAATGCATCATCTTCAGTTTGCCAGTAATTTTCAAGTGAAATTAGTGATTTTGGTACCTCATCAAGAAAGTCACTACAAGAATAGTTTCCAATGATAAAAATTAGGCAAAAAACTATAATATAATATGTTTTTTTCATGTCTTTACTTTTTAAAATGTTACTGAAAGTCCTGTTGATATTATTTTAGATTGTGGATATCCGTAATAATCATGACCAAAACTAAGATTACCATTCCTAAATGCGTCCACTTCTGGATCCATTCCCGAATATTTGGTAATGACAAACAGGTTCTGACCAGAAATATTTAACCTGATATTTGAAAGGCCAATGGACGAAACAATGCGCTTTGGGATATCATAATTAAGTGTAATATTCTTTAATCTTAAATAAGAGCCATCTTCAACATACAATGAATTAGCATCCAAATAGGTATTATTGTAAGAAAGTTTCCTAACCTTGGCATTAGTATTTTCAGAAGTCCAAGAATCTAAAGCATCCTTTGTCAAATTATTGACGGGAATTGAGCTTTCCGATCTTATTTTGTTCAAATTCATAATATCATTACCATAAGTCCCCTGGAAAAAGAAACTTAATTCAAACCCATTATAGCTGATAGTATTAGTGATCCCCCCATAGAATTTTGGAAGAGCATTACCAATTACTGTTTTATCATAAGCTGCACTTATAATGCCGTCAGGTACTCCGTTAGATCCACTAATGTCTCTAAATTTGTAGTCACCTATAGATTTGCGCATCGTATAAATAGCCTCCTCGCTAGTTTGTGCAATGCCATCAATTATAAATCCATAAAACTGACCTATTGGTTTGCCAACTTCCAAAATTTGTGAGTTTTTAATATAAGTACTGTTATAACCTGCTAACATAAAATCAATATCTCCTAAACTTTTTACTTTTGTAGTTGGAAATGATATATTGAAATTAGTACGCCATTTTACTCTTTTATCAATGTTCACAGTATTTAAGGTTATTTCTATCCCTCGATTTTGGATACTTCCAATATTACTCATAACGTTATTATAACCAGAACTAGTTGGTATTTTTTTTGCAAGCAGCAAATCATTTGTTACATCATTGTAATATTCTAATGCGCCAGATATTACCCCTTTAAAAAGTCCAAAATCAAGCCCAATATTGGTCTGTTCTTTTTTCTCCCATCTCAAATCTGGATTGGCTATTCGAGAAGCACGAAAGCCCGTTACTACATTGTTTCCCAAAATATAGGAATCACTTACAAGTGGACTGGTTGAGGAATACAGAGCGATATTCTGGTTACCTGCTACTCCATAACCTACCCTTAATTTAAGCTGATTAATGAAATTATTATCAAAAAAGTCCTCATTTGCAATATTCCAACCCAATGAAGCAGAAGGGAAAAATGCAAACTTATTATTTGCACCAAATCTTGAAGATCCGTCATAACGGCCCGATAACGTCATTAAGTATCTGTCCTTGAAATTGTAATTTATCCTTGTTAAATAAGATATAAGGGAATATTCCTGAGTGTAGTTATTTGGTTTACTTGCATTTGAACCAGAGCTTAGGTCATGTTCTCTTAAAATATCATTTTTAAATCCCGCAACCTGGTCAACCACGCGATATAAATCGCCTTTAACAAGTTCAATAACACCCATTGCATTAATATTGTGATTCCCTATCTTTTGTGAATAATTTAAAGAATTTGTATTTGTAAAGTGCCTTGTGTTATTGAATCCGAGCCGGGCTAATCCCTTATTCATGCTTCCTTCATAAGTACCTTTTTGTGGAGCATAAAAATTATCGCGGGTATCATTTAGATTAAACGCACCCACTGTTCTGAATCTCAGGTGATTTAAAAGGTTATATTCGGCAAATATATTCCCGATAACGCTAAGCCGATTTGTAGAGTTTGTCACTAATTCGACCAATCCAAGAGGATTGGATACTTCTAATTCATTAAAAAAACCACCATTTTCATCATAAATGCTTCGTGTTGGCTTAAAAAGCATTGCTGAATACATAACACTGGCAACCCCTTCATTTGTCCTTTCTCCTTCAGTACGAATAAAGTCTGATTTTATACTGCTTACTGTAATATTACTTCCAACTGTGAGTTTTGGGGTAAACTGATTTTGCAAATTTATACGAACAGACGTCCTTTTAAAGTTTGAATTCTTCACAACTCCACTGTTTGAAATATGACCTGCAGAAAGGAAATATGAAAGTCCTTTTTTTCCGCCGGAAGCATTTAGTTGATAATTTTGAATAGTCCCAATTTGTAATATTTGGTCCATCCAGTCATTTCCATTTCCAATGGAGTCTCGTTCCGCCTGTGTAAAGTAATCAGGTCTTTGCATAGCCAATGATTCATCTCCGTTATTATCATTAAGAAATGTTTGGTTTACAACATCCATATATTGCTGCGCATTTAAAAGGTTTGCATTGTTCGCAATCCCTTGAAATCCCAAAGATGAACTAAATACAACTTTATCGTCTCCTACTTCCCCTTTCTTGGTTGTAATTAGAACAACACCATTTGACCCTCTAGCTCCATAAATAGCAGTAGAAGAGGCATCTTTTAAAATCTCAACATTCTGAATATCGTCAGGATTGATCGAAGAAAGAGGACTTATTGATGGACCAAAATTTGCACCCGAGCTAATATTCGAACTTTCAATTGGTACACCATCAATAACATATAAAGGTTCATTGCCCGCATTTATGGAAGCTATACCACGAATTCTAATGTTAATGCCACCGCCAGGTTGAGAGGAATTTTGAGTTACCATTACTCCCGCAGCTAAACCTTGTAATGCCTGGTCAAAAGATGTTTTCGTTAATTTATCCATATCTTCAATTCTAACTGAACTTACAGCCCCAGTTAGATCACTTTTCTTCATCGTACCATAGCCTACAGCCACCACCTCTTCAAGACCAATAGCCTCATCGGCAAGTGTCACGTTAATTAAAGTCTTGTTACCAACAATAAATTCCTGTGTTTTCATTCCCACAAAAGAGAATTGCAGCGTGGCATTTTCAGGAATTCTGGCAATTGTATATTTCCCATCGCCATCAGTAATTACACCGGTTGTCGTTCCTTTAACAACGACAGAAACACCAGGGAGTGAACCTCCTGAAGAATCTGTTACTTTACCGGAGATGGATTTTTGCTGCTGAACATTACTTAATTCCAGAAAACCAGCTTGGTCGGCTTTATTGGTCAACACAATTTGCCGGTCAACAATAGTATAAACAACGTCTGCTTCCTGAAACAATTTGTCGAGCACATCGCTGATTTTTTGATCTTTTAAATTCAATGAAACCGTACGATCAACATCAATAAGTTTGCTGTTGTAAAGAAAAACGAATTCGCTTTTCTGCTCAATCTGGTCGAGTACATCTTTTACTGCGACAGATTGGAGATTAAGTGACAAACGTGTACTCTGTGAGTACGTTTCTACAGCCATCATTTGAGAGACGGCGAGAAAGAACAGAAAAATCGTTAACTTCATAGTCATCCAGATTTTTCGGAGATGTGCATTTTTTTTGCACCCCCGCATTAAACGGAACATTTTTTCCATAACTTTGAAATGATTTTAGTTAATTACTATTGATCACGGCAATCTTTCTGCTAAAAAGAGAACCGCTTTTTTATTTTACCGGGGTTGATGCGACGAAACATCTTCCCCGGTATTTTTTTTATACTCTCTTTTTCTTCATCAGGTAAACTTTTTGTTTGGTATATTCTCCATTTGGCAACAGTTTATTACCGGTAATCTGATAATCAATTGGTGCTGAGAGCTTCAATAAATTCAAAACCTGAGTGAGGTTTTCGTTCCTGAATGTTGCTTTGTAGGCATAGCTTTTTATTTCAGAATCGTTAATTACAAATTCGACATTAAACCATCTGCTTAAACGTTTGGCAACATCTTCCATCGGATCGTCTCGAAAAATGAGATTACCATCGCGCCAGGCAATATATTTTTCAACTGCGACATCGGCAGCTTCCACTTTTTCAGTATCGTTAACATATACAGCCCTCTGGCCTGGGTACATGGTGCCTAAATCTGTTTTTACCTGATTTGTTTCGGTTGATAATTTAACTTTCCCTTCAACAAGTACCACCTCGGACTGTTGCTCATCATCATAACTCACCACATTGAATGAGGTTCCCAATACTTCAACATGGAGTTCTTTGGCTTGAACCCGGAATGGCTGTTTTTCATTCTTGGCGACCTTAAAAAAGGCTTCTCCAGATACTTTTACTTCGCGCATTGCTCCGGTAAACGATGTCGGAAACTGTATGGATGAACCGGAATTCAACCAAACTTTTGTCCCATCAGCCAAATCAAATTGAGTAACCATTCCCTGTCGGGAAGAGATGGTTTGCATTACCACATGTTCTTCCTGCTGCTGTTTCAAATAAGAATTTCGAATAGAAATGTACCCGGAATATACAAGCAAAGGCAGTAATAGAATTGCAGCGACCCTTTGAATACCAATCCACCAGTTTGTTGTTTTCTGATTCGATATTCGTGTATTGATTTTTTTTAAGGCTTCAAACGAGTTGAATTGTTCCATTTCGTGCAACAATGATATTGCTTCCCAGGCTTTTAGGCTCTCCTGAAAAAGGCTTTCGTTTTCCTGCGATTCCATCCTCCATTCATCGATCATCGCCCGGTCTTTATCAGGTAGCTCACCTGATAAATATCCGGGCAACAATTCTTCCAATTCTCTATAACCGTTCTTCATTTTTTTTAACTAAAGTAATGTAACAGGCATATGAATTTTCTGCTACAGTGTTAAGACGACTAAAATCGATTTCACACATATAACCTAAAATGTGTTGTATAATATGTTATCGGATTAACCAGATAAGCAGCCAGAAAGGAAGAAATTCAGCAAGTTCTTTACGAAGAATTTTTAATGAATTGCTGATTTGTAATTCGACGGTTCGTTTGGAAATACCCAATTTGTCCGATATTTCCTGATTCGGTAACCCATTGAGACGACTTAATTCAAATACTTCGCGACAACGGGGTTGAAGTTTGCATAAACTCGTTTGAATAGCC
>CAIRSO010000494.1 GCA_903881215.1 uncultured Bacteroidia bacterium | reverse complement strand
GGCCTGAACGACCCGAATTTTCTTTTTTACCCGAAACTTTAAATGTTAGCGCTTCCGGAAGGTTGTCAACCCCAAGGATAACACTTGCCGCAAAGTCGCCAATTTTCATTTCAGCATCAAAATCAAGTTTTTCAACATCATCGAAGGGTGTATGATAATCGGTGTGCACCCCGGTATTAAAATAAAATACCGGTATGTCAGAGGAATAAAACGCGGCATGATCTGAAGGGCCGAATCCATCAGGAGAATGAACCACCGCAAAAGGCAATTTCTGCTCCAGCGATTTTAAAATTGAATCCGCTTCAACTGAAGTACCTGTTCCACTTACTGAAATCGAGTTTTTCTCTTTCTCAAACCGGCCAACCATATCAAAATTAAACATGGCTTTCATTTTTTTTAATTCCACGGGAGGATGGTTCACAAAATATTTAGATCCTAAAAGTCCGATTTCTTCCGAGCTGAAAGTAACAAAAAGAATACTCCTTTTAATGTTTCCTTTTTCCGGGGCAAGTTTTTTGGCAAGTTCCATTACCATAGCGGTTCCCGAGGCATTGTCATCTGCTCCGTTATGAACTGCAATGGTGTCGGGGGTTCTTGATCCGGAACCCTTACCACCATAACCGAGATGGTCGTAATGACCGCCAACAACGAGATATTCATTTTTCAATTTGGGATCACTGCCTTCAATTAATGCCATTACATTGGCTGTACGTTGATGTTCAACTACCAGATCGACGGTTCCGATAACGGTTTCACCGGTTTCAAAACTTTTTGGGGCCTTGGAAGATACCAGGATACGTTCAAGACTGTCGATGGTTATACCACTTTTTTTTAGCAGCCTGTCTGCAAATTCGCGGGTGATACTCACAATGGGAATCCCTCCCTTAACTTCATTATTTTCAACTACAAGCGGCATCAGTTTATCTTCTTTGTCGACACCTTTGGGAGTAACAAGTAGTAACCCGGATGCCCCCTGGTCTTTAGCGGTCAAAACTTTACTCCGCACATCACCGTATGCGATGAATTTACTATCGGGATTGTCAAGATCCGGGTCTGCTCTGAATATCATGACCCATTTGCCCTTCACATCCACTCCTTTATAATCGCTCCATTTGAGGCTGTCGAGATCTATGTCGAACCCATATCCTGCAAAAATAACAGGTGAGTTCACTGTTGAATTGGTTGAAAATGACAGCGGAATGAAGTCCTTTTTAAGCAGGGCATCGTATTCTCCAAGAGCAAGTGCATTTTTATCCCCCAGTTTTACATCGGTCACGATTTCGAACCATTGAAATCCATCTTCCCCCAGAAGCTTCAACCCTGCCGATTTAAAATGATCCCGGATATAGGTAGCTGCCACGTTAATTTCTTTCGTACCGGGCTTACGGCCCTTCAGCGAGTCGGATGCCAGGAAAGTCACGTACTCCTGAAGATCGCTGGCAGAGGTTCTGATTCCTTGCGAAAAAACAACATTTGATAATAAAATAAGTAGAAAAATTATGATATTTTGTTTCATAATAAATAGAATGAGCTGATGTGTAAATGTGAAAATTTGAGTTTTGATCTTTGAATTTTAGGTTAATTTGCCAGTTTCTTAATGATCCCTCCTCCAAGTACAATATCATCCTCATAAAACACTGCTGATTGACCGGGTGTTATTGCATCGTTCGGATGGAAGAAGGTGACTTTGACATCCCCGTTTTCCCATGGTTCGATGCGTGCTTCGCGTTCTTTTTGTGCCGACCTGATTTTGGCAGTACAATCCATAGTTTTTTCCAATTTCGCCAGGGCAATCCAATTAAGATCTGAGACAATGAAGGAAGCATTGAATGTCTCTTCGCGTATGCCGACAGTAACCGTGTTGGCCTCTTTATCAAGGCCAATGACGTAGAGCGGCTCTGAGTGGGCGATGCCAAGTCCCTTTCGCTGACCGATCGTGTAGTTCCAGATCCCCTTGTGATAACCCAGTATCTTACCTTTTGAGTCAATAATATTTCCAGGATTCTCTTGCACTTCCAGCAAGTCTTTGTAATCACCACTATAAAAATCCTGGCTTTCCTCAAGGTCTTCGGTGGTAATACCAACTTTACGCGCCAACTCCTTTATTTCGGGTTTGGTAAACCCTCCGATCGGGAACAGGACATGCCGCAGTTGATTCTGTGAAAGGCGATGGATAAAATAAGTTTGGTCCTTCTTAAGGTCAGTCGCTTTTTTTAATACATAGCGCTGGTATTTTTCACTGAATTCAACACAGGCATAATGCCCGGTAGCGAAGTAATCAAAACTGATCCCTGCTTTTTCAGCCATTCGGGGTAACATGCCGAATTTGATCAGCTGGTTGCACTGTATACATGGGTTTGGTGTACGTCCGGCCAGGTATTCAGATTTAAAATACTCAAGAACCGCCTGTTTGTAATCACGTGAACAGTTGAATACATGGTAGGGTATGCCCAGCTTTTCAGCTACTTCCCGGGCTTGGCGAATTTCTTCCTCTTCGTCGGAACCATAACAGGCATGCTTGCCAGTTGATTTATACTGACCGTCCCAGATGGCCATGGTGACACCAATTACCTCATAGCCATGCTCCCTGAG
>CAIRSO010000493.1 GCA_903881215.1 uncultured Bacteroidia bacterium | reverse complement strand
TGAAAAGAGTTGAAGCACTTAAAGTATTCCGCCTGCAATCTATTCGTGCGGTAAAAGGTTTGAGGGTGGCACATTCTTCTATTGCGGAAGCACTGAATAGAAAGAAAAGCTTGAAAGAAATTGCTCTTATTTTGAATGAATATTACAAAGAAGCCAATACTCTTCATGTGCTGGTGGATGATTTTATTACCAAAAATAAAATACAATAACTATGGACAAGGAAATGCCACTTGAGGAAATAAGAATTGCTCAAAAAAAAATACTGGTAGAAATGGCCATTGAAGGATTGACTCAACCCGAGCTTATTGGACTTGAGAATGCCTCCTTGCGCTTGAGAAACCTGGAGCGATTGTTGGTTGCATCATTTGAAAAGAGGTTGTTAGCTGAATTGAAAAATGAAACCATTGCTTTAAATGCATTGACAGAGGAGATGAACAGAACATCAGATCGGCTTGCAGAACTCACTGTAATTCTTAGAAAAATCGTAAAAATTACCGGACAGGTCATCGATATTCTGGATATTGTAAAGTAAGAGTCGCGAAATTTCTTTTCATTTGTAACTAAATCGAAATCGGATATATGAAAAGAATCATGAATCCCAGAATTCTCATCATTGCCGCCATACCAAAAGCTGGTTTAACAGATCTTGAAGAAAAGTTCGAGCTGATTTATCCAACGACATCTTTTATGTTTTCGGACGATGAAATTAAAAAACACATTCGGACGGCTGATGGCGTCCTTTCCGTATTTACAAGGCCACTCACTGCGGAGATGCTTGGAGAAGCTTCCAAACTAAAGATCATTGCCAATTATGGTGTAGGTTACAACAACATAGATATAGCTAAAGCAACCGAAATGGGAGTGGTAGTTTGTAATACACCCAATGCCGTTACTGAGCCAACCGCTGAAATGGCTTTTGGCTTGCTTCTGTCACTTACCAGAAATATCGCCTTAACAGATAGAGGATTGAGGACAAACCCGGATTTTAAATGGGGAATGATGGAAAATCTCGGAACAGGAATCTATGGCAAGACATTGGGAATCATTGGAATGGGCCGTATTGGTCAAGCTTTTTCCCGGAGAGCCATCGCATCAGGTATGAAAGTTATTTACTTCAACAGAACCAGATTAAGTGTCGAAATAGAAGAAAAATATGCTTGTCAACAAGTAAGTCTTGAGGAGTTGCTCCAAAAATCGGACGTTATTTCAATGCACTGTCCAATGACAAATGAAACCTATCATTTGCTTGATGAGTCAGCGATGAAAAAGATGAAAAATGGAGCCATCATTCTGAATACAGCGCGAGGCCCGGTAATTGACGAGAAGGCGCTTGTGACATATCTTCAGAATGGCAAGTTGGGAGGAGCCGGACTGGATGTATTTGAAGCTGAACCGATTATATCTCCTGAGTTGCTATTACTTGACAATGTGGTGTTAACACCTCATAATGCCACAGGAACTATTGATACCCGAATTGAGACTGGCCGGGAAGCATCCAGGAATATTTTGCGATTTTTTGAAGGGCGTAAGGATATTTCTATCGTAAATCCGGAAGTATGGGGCTAGCCTCCATCAAAATTTTTTATCTTTGAATAAATTAACAGCTTATATATGAAAATTCCTTTCACACATTACAGAAACTTTTTTTTGCCTATTCTACTAACTGCTATCACTTTTTCAGGGTATTCAAAGAGCATTGTGAACTCTCTGAAATGTGACTACCATGTTAATCCGATTGGGATCGGTGTTGCACAGCCTCAACTTAGCTGGCAAATTGTTGCTGAAGAAAGCAATTTTGTGCAGCAAGCCTATGAAATAAGGGTTGCCGAATCAGAGGAGAATCTCTCGAAAAGCAGTAAACTGGTTTGGAATTCCGGAAAAGTAAATTCCTCCGAATCAGTTAACGTAACTTATGGCGGAACGCCTGCCAAATCAGGACAACGGCTTTGGTGGCAGGTCAGGATCTGGGATACAAAAAACAAGGCAACCTCCTGGAGCGAACCTGCATACTGGGAGGCGGGATTATTAAATGCTTCCGACTGGAAAGCCAATTGGATCAGATTTGGTCAGGAGAAGGATAATTTGGTTTCACGGCCTTCGCAATACTTTAGAAAGGAATTTTCGCTGGTCAAGAAGATTAAGTCGGCCAGAGTTTATGTAACAGCACTAGGCCTTTACGAATTGCGTTTGAATGGAAAGAAAGTTGGCAATGACCTTTTTACACCCGGTTGGACAAGTTACAAAACCCGCATCCAATATCAAACCTATGATGTGACTTCCATGTTAGGTTCAAAAAACGCCATGGGAGCCGTTTTAGCAGATGGCTGGTACCGTGGTAACATTGGTTTCCAAGGACAAAGAAGCTATTACGGGAATAAGAGTGCCCTTTTAACCCAGCTTGAAGTCACTTACACTGATGGAACAAGTGAAATCGTTGCCACTGATGCAAATTGGAAAGCCACCACCGGACCAATTCTGAAATCAGATATTTACAACGGAGAAAGCTATGATGCACGACTTGAATTGAAAGGATGGGACCAAATCGGCTATGCAGATTCAAAATGGAATGATGCAGTAGTTTATGATTACACTAAAAATACCTTGATAGCTCCTCAAGGCGTTCCTGTTCAAGCCATAGAAGAAATCAAACCTGTTAAGCTCCTTAAAACACCCAAGGGTGAAACCGTTATTGACATGGGCCAGAATATGGTCGGCGTTGTCAGATTAAAAGTGAATGGCAATAAAGGTGATACCATTGTCATAAAATTCGCTGAAGTTCTGGACAAAGCCGGGAATTTTTATACCGATAACCTTCGTGCTGCCAAATGTACAGACACATACATCCTAAAAGGAGGTGGTGAGGAGACTTATCAGCCTTTATTTACTTTTCATGGTTTCAGATTTGTCATGATTAAGGGACTATCAACAGAACCAGTCCTCGACCAGATTACTGGAGTTGTAATCCACTCGGCCATGGCTCCAACCGGTACTTTTACCTGCTCGGATTCCCTGATAAATCAGTTACAACACAACATCCAATGGGGACAAAAAGGCAATTTCGTCGATGTTCCGACCGATTGCCCGCAGCGTGATGAGCGTTTGGGATGGACTGGCGATGCTCAGGTCTTCAGTATGACAGCTGCATTCAATTTCGATGTGGCAGCTTTCTACACCAAATGGATGAAAGACTTTCCTGCCGATCAGGCAGAAAGTGGGCGTGTTCCACATGTTATTCCTGATGTATTAAAGGGAGATGGTGGTGCTACTGCCTGGGCCGATGCTTCCATCATTGTTCCATGGACTGTATATCTGGTTTATGGTGACAAGAGAATTCTGTCTGAACAATATAAAAGCATGAAAGCATGGGTTGAATACATGCACACTCGTGCCGGATCCAAAAATCTGTGGACCGGTGATCCACATTTTGGAGATTGGCTTGCTTTTGCATCCAATAGCTCTTCCTATCCGGGTGCAACAACAGAAAAGGATTTAATAGCCACAGCGTATTATGCCTATTCTTCTAAATTACTCAGCAAGATTGCCGGAATTTTGGGAAAGACTGAGGATGCAACCTTTTATACCAATCTTTCGGAGAAAGTTAAAAAGGCTTTTATTGATGAGTTTGTGACAAAAAATGGCCGGGTTGTGTCGCATACCCAGACAGGATATTCGCTTGCTTTGGCATTCGACTTGTTACCGGACAATTTGAAAAAGAGTGCAGCCGAATATTTAGCCAATGATGTAAAGAAAATGGGACATCTCACCTCTGGTTTCGTTGGAACACCACTTTTATGCCAAACTCTTTCTGCCATTGGTCAGGACGATTTAGCTTTTATGTTGTTAAACCGTAAAAAATATCCCTCGTGGTTATATCCTGTTACCCAGGGTGCAACCACAATCTGGGAGCGCTGGGATGGACAAAAGCCGGATGGATCTTTTCAGGATGTTGGCATGAACAGTTTCAATCACTATGCCTATGGTGCCATTGGAGAATGGTTGTACAAACATGTGGCAGGCCTGGATCTGGATCCTCAAAATCCGGGATACAAGCATATTTTGCTGGCACCGCATCCGGGTGGCCGACTCACAAAGGCATCTGCCGAATTAAAGAGCATGTACGGAGTTATAAAATCTTCCTGGCTGCTTGATCAGGCTAGCTTTACGTATGATGTGACAGTTCCAGCGAATACAACAGCTACAGTAACCCTTCCTTTTGCAGATCTTACAAAAGTGATGCTAAACCAGATTCCTATTTCGGCAAGTAAAGTGGGCAAAGGTCAGCAAGAAGGAGAAAATGCGATCGTTCAACTTGGATCTGGGAAATATCAGTTTACCTATGCATCTGATATGTTTCTGCTTAAAAAGGATATCAAATAGCGGATGACTACTAAATAAAAGGGGAGATGAATCGATTCATCTCCCCTTTTATTTACTGACAAAATTGAAGCTCCGCTTTCAGTTTAATTCTGAACCAGAGAGCCGGTTTTGTTTTTAGACAGGTGTTTGTCAATTATCTGAATCAATTTTTCTTTGTTGATAGGCTTTGTAACAAAATCATTGCATCCTGCATCCATGCTTTTCTTTCTGGTCGGATCAGAAGCGTAAGCTGTTACAGCAACAATAGGAATTTGAGAATCATTTTCCCTTATTTTCATGGTTGCTTCCCATCCATTCATCTCCGGCAGTTGAACATCCATTAATATGAGGCTATAATTGTTGTGAAGGAACATGTCAACAGCTTCATTGCCGGATATTGCTCTTTCATATTTTAGATTGATACTGGTAAGAATAGAGCATAAAACCTGATAATTAATGTCTTCATCCTCTACAATTAGAATTAGTTCGTTATTGAATCGGCCCCTGATTTGATTTTCCTCCACTTTTTGGGGAGCCTGAAATTTATTTTTAGATTGAATTTTAGGAATCTCAAAGATGAAACTACTCCCTTTCCCTTTTTCACTCTCTACACGTATATGGCCACCATGTTTTTCGATAAATTCTTTGCATAATACCAAGCCGAGACCTGTTCCTTTTTCATTTTCTGTGCCATATTTTGAACTAGTCTTGTTCTGAGAGAACAGATTCATTCTTGTTTCCTCATCCATTCCAACGCCATTATCGGAAATCGTGATCTCTGTTTTCTGGCCCAGGTCGTTAACTAAGACCTTTATGTCTCCTCCTCTGAAAGTGTACTTAATTGCATTCCCAATTAGGTTTCGGAACACTGTTTGAAT
>CAIRSO010000492.1 GCA_903881215.1 uncultured Bacteroidia bacterium | reverse complement strand
TGGAGTGCCTAAAGTGAACTAAAGTGCCCGGATATAGACCTGACAGAATCAATTTTTACCAGATAATTTACGGGACCACAGCATTGGAATATCCCGTCACTAAGCCGATATCAATAACCGATTCATCTAAATGTAAAAAACCAATTACTTCCTTCAAAAGCAAAATATTTCAGTAGGGTTACAATAGCAAATAAAAAAGCTTCGATGAATGTCTGAAATTCAGATTATTATCGAAGCTTTTGAGTACCCGGGGCGGCACTACTACATAATTCCCTGGCTGTATTTGTAAAGAATGCTTGTGAATTCTCTTCTGTTCATTTCTGAGCTTGCTAGGTCTGCGATTTCTGAATGCTCCATCGAAATACACGAATCTTTCCCTATTCTTTCCCTTAAAACGAAGAAATCCGCTGATAATCAGCGGATTTCGTTTATCCATGGTGCCCAGAACAAGACTCGAACTTGCACACCGTAACCGGCACCAGCCCCTCAAGCTGGCGTGTCTACCAATTTCACCATCTGGGCAGAACTTTTTAGCGTGTGCAAATGTATAAAAAAAAACAAAAATTTATCAGCAGGATCAAGAAAAAAGGAGCATTTGCTACTTGGAGTATTCGCAGCTGTATTTTATCTCTTCCACAAGCATGTCCTGACTAACCTTAAACTGTGTTATCTCAGTTTTAAGCACTTTGGGACTAGTAAAACTATCATATTGAAATTGACCAGTGTTGATAGGAGTTTGCTTAAGCATAATCCTTTTTTGGTAGGATCTAAGTGTACCGCCGCCGATCAGATTTTCAATGGTAGTTGGGGCACCCAAAACTGCCATCACTTCAGAGAAAGATTTTCCCTTGTAATTTCTGTTCAATTTTGATTCGATAGAGCAACTACACCATAAAAAAGCGATAACGAAGAGTAAAGTGCTCTTCAAGAAAAAAGTTCTTAATTCAACCTTTCTGGCCAAATAGCTCATGTAGATAATTTTTAGGCAATCATTATTTGGCACGTAATTTACAGAGATTACTATTATCTATTTCAATCGCGGGCAAAAAAATCAGAGATCTGTCGACTTTCTTTTAACAGTTTTAGGCTTGAACCCATTATTTAATACATACATTGGATTAATCAGTATGGTTAAGACCTTTTCGCCCAGCGTAAATCCATTTCTGCCCATATTTAGGGTCGCCCGATGCGCCAATTCACCAAAAATCACTCCGGTGATGGGAGTTACGATGAGATCCTGCATACTTGGCTGTTCATAAAATGCCTCTGAAAAGTACTCCCACAGCATGGAATGCCCCAAACAAAAAAGGGATGACTCCAGAACAGTCGCGTTTTGAGATCTAACTGCATTGTAGAAATAAGCTCCCTGATATGGATGTCCAACGTAATTAATATACCAGAAATCTTTGTCAATAACCGGAGGTTCAGTGTAAGCCCGCTTGAAATTGTTCAGACATTCCTGAAGTGTTAAGTTACTTTTATTCCAATTACTTACACTCTCGGGAATGATAAACAATATGGCTGAACTGCAGAATTCAAATCCGAAAATGAAAAGAGACCCCCTAAATGCCTTGGTGACAAATTTGGCGTTTTCATTGCGCAAATGAATGGTTCCAGCGAACGAATCATCTTTTGCCGGTAGATTGCATGATTTGAATTTTGGATTTTCGTCATTTTTTTGGAATACCTTATAATTTCCTGCCAATTCCCACATTCTTAGCTCTCTGGGCAGAATTTTTGCCTGAACTTCCGCGGATAGAAATAGAAAGATTACTATGTATAAACGAAAAACCATTAAGGGAAAATTTGGAGAACAGGTTTTGGTTGCTAATCAACAATCTGACTAGCAGATTTATGACATAAATTCAGAAATTCTTATCTAAAATAATTACAATTTTTGGTAATACCCAAAACGACTGAATTATTTTTTGGATTTGAAGACCTTCCTACTTATTCACTTCCTACTGTCTTTACCACGAAATCTGTGCGCCTGTTGTCTCTGCGTCCTTCTTCTGTATTATTATCTCCTACCGGGGACGAATTTCCTGCACCTCGGCTCTTTAAACGATAGGGTTCAATCTTCCTTTGCAGAAGTTCCTGAACTACTGCTGCGGCTCGCTTTTCAGAAAGCTCAAGGTTATATTCTTTCGTGCCAACATTGTCTGTGTGACCAACTATTTCCATGATCACACCCGGATTCATCTTCATGAATTGTGCCATCTCCTCCAGCTGAGAATGCGATTCTGGTTTTAGTTGCCACGAATTGGTCTCAAAGAAAATGTTCCTTAAGGTGGTAACAGAACCTTCAGAAATAGGCTGCAATCTGATAACCATTTCTTTGGGATTTGACTTACTGAATCCTTCCAGCAGCGAGATATTTTCGGAGGCAAAAAGATATCCTTTGCGGGATATACTCAGGCCATAATTGATTCCTGATGGCAGACAAAACAGAAAGCTGCCCTTATTTTCAACTGAAGAGATTTTCCTTACCTGCTTATTTGTTGTCAGATTTGTCAGTACAACATCCGAGCTTAGTCTTTTGCCGGTTTTGGCATCCACTATCTCTCCTTTCAAGTAGGAGACCGGCTTTGGACGCAAAGAGTCTGACAAGTTAAAATAATAGATATCCTTCCCTTGCGCCGGATTTCGGTTTGAAGAAAACCATGCTCTTTCGCCCGAAATCTCTACCACCAGACCATCCTCATTCAGGTTGGTGTTGATAGGAAAACCCAGATTTTTTGGCACTTCAAATTTTCCATTCTCCATTCTGGACAGGAACAGATCTGTCCCTCCGAGTCCGGGCCGACCATCCGAAGCGAAATAAAGCGTTTTGCCATCAGCATGCAGGAATGGCGACAAATCGTTTCCGGCAGTATTAAGTTCTGAGACATTGACTACTTTGCCAAACTGCGGGATGCCATCTTCTGAAATGGCGATCTTTTCGGCTCTCCATATGTCCATTTTCCCTTTTCCGCCTATTCGGCTGCTTACAAAATAAAGCGATTCGCCATCGGCGGAAAGAGCAGGTTGAGACTCCCAGGCACCACTGTTGACGGGTTCTCCCATATTTACCGGAACTGTCCATTGACCATCTTTGTCCATAGAAAAATACAGATCGCAGCCACCTACCCCATCACTTCTTCCACAGCCTGTGAATATCAGCCACTTACCATCGACAGAAAGGGTTTGAGCGCCTTCATTTTCGTCTGTATTCACAGGAAATCCTAGTGGAACGGCCTTGTACCAGCCGATTGAAAAAAGTCTCGACCTGAAGAAATCTTCCTGAGGCTTTGATATTTTTTGCCCCATATTATCTCTTGTTTCCAACCTTGTAAATACCAGCTCGTTCGCTTCAGCATTCAAAGATGGCCAGTATTCTTCTGCATTTGTGTTGATTGAATCGCCCGGATCCATTGGTTGAAAGGGCACAGGATGACCGATGGCATCTACCGAAAAGGTGCAGGATTCCAATAATAATTTCTCAGCCGGATTAAGAGATTTTTTTATGTTTGAGTAGTGTGCCATCCTGGTAAGTGCATCCACGTATTCTCCCTTTTTATAACAAGCGTCGGCCAAAAATTTGAATGCGGCAGGATAAGAGTCTCCAGCAAATTTGAGTCCTTTTTGAAGATAACCTATCTCCTCTTCAGCTTTTCCAACTTCATGACTCAGATCTGCCAAGGCAAAATCAGCCATGTAAAAAGTGGAATCCAGTTTGAGAATTTCATGCAGCAGCTGACTGGATTTCAATGAATTGCCTTGCTGCGAAAGGGTAAGTGCCTCTTCATACAAAGCCTTGCACCTTTTCTGAATTGACGTTGTATTCTGGGCACTTAATACACCTGAGATTAGGAAAAATGGCACAAATGCAAACAACAACTTCATGGGATTAGCCTCCTTTGTTTTCGCTAAAATACCAAATAAAAAAACCGCCTCGGTAGCCCGGACGGTTCTTTTATGAAATTATAAACTAGACTACAAACTGTTGATGGCATTGAGGTCATCAAAAGCCACCTGCAAGCGGGCGATAAGGGTTTCTTCCCCTTTTCTGACCCATACGCGTGGATCGTAGAACTTCTTGTTAGGTTTGTCAGCACCTTCGGGGTTACCGATCTGACTTTGCAGATAATCGTGATTTTTCGCTTCGAACTGACGGATACCATCCCAATATGCCCATTGGGTATCAGTGTCGATATTCATCTTAATGACACCGTAACCGATGGCTTCGCGAATTTCTTCGTGGGAAGAACCTGAACCTCCGTGGAAAACAAAATTGACAGGATGCTCGTCAGTCAAGCCCAGTTTTGCCTTGATGTATTCCTGAGAATTTTTCAGGATAACAGGCATTAACTTCACGTTTCCTGGTTTGTAAACACCATGAACATTGCCAAAAGAGGCAGCAATGGTAAAGTTGGAAGATATTTTGCTCAACTCTTCGTAGGCATAGCAAACATCGGCAGGTTGTGTATAGAGCAGGCTATTGTCGATACCGCTATTGTCGACGCCATCCTCTTCTCCACCGGTAATTCCAAGTTCGATTTCGAGGGTCATACCCAATTTGCTCATGCGCTCGAGGTAACGTTTGCAAATCTCGATATTTTCCAGAAGTGGTTCTTCCGAAAGGTCGAGCATATGTGAACTAAACAGTGGTTTACCTGTTTGAGCGAAGTGCTTTTCACTTTCGTCCAGTAGTCCGTCGATCCATGGCAATAATTTTTTTGCGGCATGGTCTGTGTGCAGTACGACGCAAACTCCATATGCCTCAGCCAATGTGTGTATGTGTTTGGCACCGGCTACAGCGCCCAGGATACCAGCTTTCTGGCCATCCAGTTTCAACCCTTTGCCGGCATTGAATATGGCACCACCGTTGGAGAACTGGATCATGACGGGAGCATTGGCGATTACCGCTGCTTCCATAATGGCGTTCACTGATGATGAACCTACGACGTTGACGGCCGGAATCGCAAATCTATTTGCTTTGGCAACTTTAAAAATGTATTGCAAGTCGGTTCCGGAAACTACGCCCGGCTTTACAACCTCAGCTATTCTATTCATAATGATATGATTTAATTTGACGTTCACAAAGTTATGCATTCAAATTGACAAACGAATGATTGGAATATTAAGATTAAGTAAATTAATGAAAAGTTGAGAGTTGAGAACTGAGAGTTGAGAACTGAGAGTTGAGAGTTGAGAGTTGAGAGTTGAGAGTTGGAAAATGGGAAGATGGGAGGGTGGGAAGGCAGGGCTGCTCCGGTCCCCGAGCGGAGTCGAGGGGTGCGGCTGACCGGTGGTCAGTAGAGTTTACGATAAATGCAATTGACGCTCAGGCACAGGGCACATGGGTAATCACGGTAATGAACTTCCTTACCAATGCCAATGACACCGCTAATAGATTTTACAGGGTTCATCAGGGCGGAGTCTGTGAGCGTGACGCCGCAAGGAGCAGGTGGAAAAAGGGAGAAAAGAAGGTGCTGGTCAGCGACATTCCAGTGGCAATAGCCCGGACTGTACCGATTGGTTATTTTTTTGCCGGGAAGTAACTCTTCCTGAATTAATTTCTGCATTCTTTCGCTGGCAGCCTCGGCAATAAAAGTCCCCACCTGGTCGAAAATATAGCCCTTGGCAGGGTCATCACCTTTCAGCAATTCGGCCGATTTTTGGCTGATCAACTTTCCGGCCGTGCAAACAAAAAACATCAACTGTTCGGCATTTCTCAATTCTTTGCAAACAGTTTTTCCTACCTGGAAGGTTTTCCCACCGGCATGAAAGCTTCCTGAGGATGGATCGAGCCGAATCTCGTCAATAATCCTGTAGCAAGCGCTTATTTCCGTTAGTTGAGCGGCGAAATCCAGTGCTTCCCCGAGGTATTCGTTAAATGGATCCGGCAATTCCGAATCAGGAAACCCAAGTACTGAATGAATCGTTGGTAAATCAAGTGTCAGTTCGACGAACTCAAAATTATACTGTTTGGAGATCATATTCTTACAGTATTTTGACTACTTTGCTCATCTGTCGGATGTGCTCTGGAGTGGTTCCGCAACAACCGCCTACAATATTTGCACCGGCTTCAACGATCTCTTTGACCCTTGCAGCCATGTCAGACGGAGATTCAGGGAAAGTCGTTTTGCCCTCTACCAAACACGGCATTCCCGCATTTGCGTGAACCAACACAGGAATTTCAGTATTGACCGATCTTATCTCTTTAACCATACCGATCATGTCTTCGATCCCATTGCCACAATTGGTGCCAATCAGATCTGCCCCGGCATCAACGAGTGATTCGGTCATTTCGGCAGGAGAAATACCCATCATGGTGCGGTATCCCCCACCGATAATTTTTTGGAAGGTCATGGTGCAGAATACTTCGCAGGAGGTATTCTCTTTGGCAGCTTTCACTGCTATCCTTGCCTCGTCGAGGTCGGTCATGGTTTCGATCATGATGGCATTTACTCCGCCGGCTTCAAGGGCCATGGATTGCTCTTTGAAAGCCTCGTAAAGCTCCTCTTCGGTCACTTCTTCCATCATTAACAGCTTCCCGGTAGGTCCGATAGAGCCAAGCACAAAACGGTCGGGGCCTGCTGCCTTTCGGCTGATTTCTGCTGCCGCTTTGTTGAATTCGAAGACACGGTCTCCAAAACCATACTTTTCCAGTTTGAAACGGCTTCCCCCGAAACTATTGGTCTCAACGAGATCTGCTCCAGCATCCATATAACTTTTTGCAATATCAAACACATCGTCAGGTCTGATGATGTTCCACTCTTCCGGACATTCACCTGGTTTTAATCCCTTTTGCTGAAGGAAGGTGCCCCATGCACCATCAGAAACCAATACCCTTCCATTCTGTAATTCTGATATTATTTTTTTCATTTTTTATTAAGTAGCTTAAAGTCAAAGTTAGCAATTTATTCACTTCTGGGAAAACAGGCTATTGAATGAATAATGATCCAAGAAATCTTTATGCTGAGAAAAATTTCCTCCTTTTATGAAACATTTTTTATTTATAACCGTTCTAAATAATATTACTATTTATATTTCTAACTCATCAAATTTAATCAAATGAAAAGACACGAATTTTTCTCAACCCTTGGTATTTCCGCAGGCATGATATATTTGGCACCGGTACTTTCTTCATGCACCAAAGAATCAACCGATACCACCACCCCACCCGGTGGAGGAACCAGCGGAGCCGTTGATTTCACACTGGATCTTACCTCTGCAACTTATGCATCGCTTAATACGAACGGTGGATCCATCGTCAAAGACAATATCATCATTGCCAAATCATCCGCAGGGGTATTCGTAGCACTTTCATCAATATGCACCCACCAGGGAAGTACAATCGGTTTTGAAAATGCTGCCAGCAGATTTCATTGTCCCAACCATGGTTCAAATTTTGGTTTGGATGGATCCGTCCTTAATGGTCCGGCGACTTCTGCTTTGAAAAAATACAACACGGCTTTGACCGGAACTTCTTTGCGGATTTTTGCATAATCCGATAGACTTATAAAGCTAAAAAGACACAGGCGGGGTGATTTAGAATCATCCCGCCTGCCTGTTAAAAAAAAGTCTACTGCACCTGGATCAGCACCACAGATTTGGAAGGCAATACTGCATCAATTTTGCCATTGACAATTTTCAGATCCTTGAAATCGGCTTCGGTGACTTCGGCTTTTTTGCCAAAATCGTTGTATGCATTTATTTTACCGGCAGTTACGACTTTGGCGGATACTTTTGTGAGATTGGATCCCGGCAGATCGAAGCTGACCTGCTGTGATTTGTTCGGATCCAGGTTACAAAGGGTCATGCTAACCACCCCATTTTTGGTGGATGCCGAGCAATTAACTGCATCCAGTGACTGATTTTCCAGGGTATACTGGTTGCACTTAACTTCGACAGGCAGCATGGTGGCATCCTGGTGAACTTTATACAATTTAAATACATAATAAGTCGGAGTCAGAACCATCTCCTTGTCCTTCGTCAGGATAACGGATTGCAAAACATTGATCATCTGTGCAATGTTGCTCATGCGAACCCTGTCGGCATGGTTGTTGAAGATATTCAGGTTGATACCAGCCACCAGCGCATCGCGCAGGGTATTTTGCTGAAAAAGGAATCCCGGATTGGTGCCCGGTTCCACGTTGTACCAGGTTCCCCACTCGTCGACCAATAATCCGACTCTTTTCTTCGGATCATACTTGTCCATGATGGCTGAGTGTCTGGTCACCAGCGTATCCATTTTAAGCGTTTTCTGCAAGGTCGTAAACCAGACCAATTCGTTGAAATCTGTCGCGGAGCCTTTGTTTCCCCAGTTGAAGGGAACAGTGTAATAGTGCACAGAAAGACCGTTCATCATTCTGGTAGCCTCACGCATCATCACTTCTGTCCAATGGTAATCTTCCACATTGGCACCACTGGCGATTTTGTAGATTCCGGGAGCACGCATAAAGGATGCATAATTCCGATAGAGGTCTGCATAGTATTCCGGACGCATGTTACCGCCACAACCCCAGGTTTCGTTGCCTACAGCCCAATATTTTACATTCCATGGCTTTTCGCGGCCGTTCTTTTTTCTGAGATTGGTCATCGGACTCTCATTGGAAGAAGTCACATATTCCACCCATTCTGAAGCCTCCTGAACAGTACCGCTGCCCACATTCAAATTAACATAGGCATCCGCACCGATAAGTTCGCAGAAATCCAGGAACTCGTGGGTACCGAAACTGTTGTCTTCAGTCACGCCACCCCAATGAACATTTACAATAGATGGACGCTGCGACTTTGGACCAATTCCATCTTTCCAGTGATACGTGTCTGCAAAACAACCACCCGGCCAGCGAACCAGCGGAACACTCAGATCTTTTAGCGCTTTCACTACATCAGAACGGAAACCCCGGTCGTTGGGTATGTCAGATTTATCACCAACATAAATTCCACCATAGATGCAATGTCCAAGGTGTTCGGCAAAATGTCCATAAATTGCTTTGTCAATTTTGGCGCCGGGTTGGTCGGCGTGAACGACAATTTTCGTCTGGGTCATCGCGGAAAAGGTGAACGCCATCAGTAGCAGCGTAAAAAGGAATCGAAAAGAAAGTAGATTTTTCATTATTTATTGTTTAGTAGTCTCTAGGAAATGTAAAATATAACCCCTTAAGAATA
>CAIRSO010000491.1 GCA_903881215.1 uncultured Bacteroidia bacterium | reverse complement strand
GCCAAAGGGCTTATCCATCTTTCAAATGATTTAATATTTTACAGATCGCTCCTCCGGAGCTCCTAAACAGGTCGTCATTCGTGTGCTACAAACAGGTCACCCCTTCCGGGGTTCTAAATAGTGTGGAGTTTGGAGTGTGGAGTACTCTATCCTTTATCCTTTAAAATCTATTGTATTGAAATGAAGTTACACTACCGAAAATATGGCTCCGGACCAGTATTGATCATACTTCATGGTTTATATGGTTCTTCAGACAACTGGATCACCATTGCCAAACAGCTGCAGGAATGGTATACAGTGTTGCTGCCGGATTTAAGAAATCACGGGGCTTCGCCGCATACTTCGACCCATACTTTTGCGGACATGACTGATGATCTGGCGCAATTTTATGAGGATACGCATACCAAAGATGCGTTTCTGATTGGCCACAGCATGGGTGGAAAAGTAGCCATGAGGTTTGCGGCCGAGTATCCCGAAAAAGTGAACAGACTGATGATCATTGATATTGCACCTAAAAATTATTTGGCAGGAGACAGCAACTTCAAACACATCCGTCAGCACGAGATGATTCTGGAGATATTGCAAAACCCGGATCTGACAAAATTCCGATCGAGAAAAGAGCTGGATGATTTTTTCGGTTCGAAAATCAAAGAGGAGACCGTGCGTCATTTCCTTCTGAAAAATATCCACAGAACGCATGGTGGTGTTTTTGAATGGAAGATCAATGCCAGAGTTTTGAGGGATTCATTTCGATCAATCGTTAGTGAAATTGACGAGAAATGGTTTGAGGAGAGAATGCCCATAACGGCTTATCCGGTCACCTTTGTAAGAGGATTAAACTCAGAATACATCGGCGATGAGGACTGGAAAGTGATCCGGATGATTTATCCTGAGGCCAATCTGGTAAGCTTCGAAGGAGCCGGGCATTGGCTACACGTAGAGCAACCGACCAGACTTGTTGACACAATTAAAGCTAAAGGGTAAAGTTGCCGGAACCAATGGGCTCATCCATCTTTCAAATGATTTAATATTTTACAGATCGCTCCTCCGGAGCTCCTAAACAGGTCGTCGTTCGTGTGCTACAAACAGGTTACCCCCTCCGGGGGCCAAAAAAATTTCGAATTGCAAATGTGTGGTAGTGAGGCTAACTAATTAGCTGTGCGCAGGTCGGTGCAACCTCTGGAATTGTAATCAGAAAGCTGATAGATGTTAGCTGTACTCTGGTCGGTGCAACCCCTGTCAGGTGCATTCTTCCAGGCGAGACAAATTCAATATTTGACCATTCTGCCTTCTTCCAGCCCCCGGAGGGGGTGTTCTGTTTGTAGAATATTGGTAATACAACGGAATGGAGCACCGGAGGTGCGACCTGTTGCTGGCTGTTAATCTTTCACCCGGCTTAATTTGAGCGATTTTAACATCCAGTTGGGAAGATGCTTTTTCGGATTTCGTTTGCGCAGATTGATGTACAAACCTAATTTTTTGAAAATAGGCAACTTATGTGTCTCAACGAATTCGATCAATGTCCCATCGGGATCTTCGATGTAAGAAAAATGTCCGGCGGCTTCACCCATGTCAAAACTGTTGCCATCGTGGTGGGCAAAGCTATCCACCGTAAAAGGAAATCCAAGTTTTTGGCAAGCGGCGTTTAATGCTTCCATGCCATTGATGTCGTAGCATAGGTGAATAAAGCCAAGGTCGCCCCAAAACCGGTCTTCATAAATTTTACGAGGCTTACGATTTTGAATCTGTACCAGTTCGATTTCGCTGTCACCCAAAAGCCTGCCAAACGCCCCTGACCTGGGCATACTGTGCCTCAGCAACATTCTTCTGAAAGTTGAGTTTCCACCGTTAAGGTAAGACAAATCAGCAAAAGTACCCTCCTGGTCAAAAACGACCTGATCATATCCCAAAATTTCGGCATAAAAATTTCTGGACTTTTCAATATCAGTAACACCGATAACGGCACCATACACTGAACCTGTCTTCTCTTTCAGGTTGCCAAACCAGTTTCCGGAATCAATTATTTGAAAAATATTGTTGTAGGGATCAGTGACAAAGAAAAAGCAACGGCCGTCGGGATCAGTATTTAGCTCACTGACATTCTGGTTCTCTTTTAAAAACCATGTATGAGTCTTGCATGCGTCTCTCGTTTTGATTTTGGCAGCAAAGATTCCCAAATCACCCAGGGCGGGCTCAAAAAGCGGTGGCTGAGGTTCTCTGTCGGTATATTGCCATATTTCAAAACCACCTCCACCATTCATGTTTAGGGCTAAAACTGCATGCCTGTTACGTGGCAATCCACCGGTATAAGGCAGCATTAGGGATGCTGTGGCAGATTCTTCAAAAACTTTGATGTCCATTCCCAGGTATTTGCGGTACCACTTCCATGATTCAGCAACGTTTTTGACTCCAATACCAAGTTGTTGAATCCCGCTGACTACAATTCCTTCCATACATTTAACATTAAATCATCCTAGCGGATTAATTCTCTGTGCTATCTGGTAAAAGAGCCATGGGAAATACCGTTTTAGATACGGCATAATTACATCTTTTTTTCCAATTATTACCTCTTTTTTGTTTCTGCTAACGGCTTTTACAATTTTTCTTGCACAAGTATCTGCTAAAATACCTTCCTCTTGTCCTTTGTCCATCAATCCATGCTCACTGCCAGTTGCTGTCAGTGCATGTATAGAAATATTCGTTTTGACCATTCCTGGGCAAACCATGGTAACCCGGATATTGTCTTTAAAATGTTCAAGCCGCAAAGTTTCAAAAAAGCCGTGAAGGGCATGTTTGGCAGCCGAATAGGCTGATCGTTGAGGAAAACCGAACAAGCCGGTCAGACTACTGATTACCAAAATTTTACAACCGCCTGTTTTCACCAGGAAAGGCAACATTTGTTGTGTTAGTTCAGCATGTCCCCAAAAATCCACTTCCATGATCTTCCGGGCTACCTCCATGGGCGTGTTGATCAGGAGTGACCGCTGACTTATTCCACCATTGTTAACCAAAATATCCAATCGGGGAAATTCGGCCTGAAAGGATGCGACTGCGGAAGCTACTTCATCCGTTAGGGTGAGATCAAAGGCAAGAATTTTGACAGTGGCACCTACTGCTTTGCATTTTTCGGCAACTAATTCAAGCTGAGACCGGTTGCGGCCGGATAGAACCAACTGTACACCAGGAGCAGCCCACCGCAGGGCCAGGGCTTCACCAATACCAGAGGAGGCTCCGGTGATCCAGATAATTTTTGATCGTGTCATTCAGTTGATTTACTTTTAGCAGTTTGTGCTTCAAACTTAAACACCTCCGAAGGCACCCTTGCCTTGTTCATCAATTTTGAAAGTTCTTCCACTATCGCGGGATACTTTGATGCTACATTGTTCGTTTCGCCTACATCTGTGGCTAAATCATACAATTCGGTGGTGGTTTTAGACACATCGAACACCTGGTACCGGACCAGCTTCCAGTTCTCCTTTCTGAGTGCCTGGCGTCCACCTTGCTCATGAAATTCCCAGTACATGTATTCATGCTGTTTCTGATCCTTTTGCGCCATCAAGGTCGGAAGGAACGATATTCCATCGATATCTGCCGGGAATTTTGCCCCAGTTATACCGGCTATTGTTGGCATTACATCCCAAAAAGCCGAAATATGATCCGAAGATGTTCCAGGCTGTACTTTACCTGGCCACCTTACAATCATAGGTTCCCGGATACCTCCCTCGTATAGATCTCGTTTGTAACCCCGCAGCGGACCATTGCTGTCGAAGTAGTCAGGATCGGCACCACCTTCCTGGTGAGGTCCGTTGTCCGAGCTAAAAAGCACGATGGTATTCTGGTCCAACCCCAACTCCTTTAATTTGCCAAAAACTTCACCAACCTGCTTATCGAGCAAAGTTACCATCGCCGCAAAAGCCGCATGAGTCTCGGGTTGTGTTCCGTAGGCCCCATCTCTGAATCCGGCACCTCCAGGCTCACTACCTTTGAAGCTTTTCTCTGGCAGAAACTTTCCGCTGAAGGCTTTCAGGTTTTTCTGCGGCAACAATAGTTCAGCATGAGGAATAGTGGTCGCATAATACAGGAAGAATGGTCTGTCTTTGTTCTTCCCGATAAACTGCAGGGCACGCTGATGAATCAATTCTGGTGCATATTCGCCAAACTGATCTCCACTGTTTCCTTCAAGTAATACTTTTTGCTGATTGTCCCTCAAATAGGAAGGGTAATAATTGTGTGCCAGACGCTGGCAATTGAAACCAAAAAACTGATCAAAACCCTGGTTGTTCGGATCTCCCTCCGACCCAGGATATCCCAATCCCCATTTACCAAAACATCCGGTGGTATAATTGGTCCCTTTTAACATTTCGGCTATTGTAAAGGTCTGGGCCGGAATTGGCCATTGTCCTTCGGGTTTCCACTCTTTGTTACCACGAATAAATGAATGGCCCGTATTTAAACCTGTCATCAAGGAGCATCTGGAGGGTGCGCTGACGGTACAACCGGCATAATGCTGGGTAAAAATCATCCCTTCGGCGGCCATGCGGTCCAGATTCGGCGTTTTGAATCGTTTCTGACCATAACAGCTCAGATCGCCGTATCCCAGGTCATCGGCCAGAATATAAATGATATTTGGTTTTTCAGGTTTATTATCGCGCCTGTCCGACGAAATTACACCGCGGGCTGATGCATTAAAAGCCGCTGATATTAAAAGAGATGATAGCAATAAGGGGTTGTTGATCATGACTATATGCAAGAAATTATGGATAAAAACTCTTTGTTAAAAATGAAAGTGTAAAAAAGTTATCTGCTGCTTTTCACCTTAATGGCATATGCTTTGGAAGGATTGACAGACGTTCTGGCTATCCCATTTTCACATTCGTTTATCCAGTAAAAGTATTCATAAATATAAAACTTAAATATCTAATTTGATTTTTTTGAACCGGAGATAATCCGGTCTGTGGGCAAAAGCAGGTCAATTGCGGCCAAATTAGTTTAACTCCGCAGTTTGGACCTTCTGTTTTTCTTTGCCCATGTATGGTGCAGCCACTTTT
>CAIRSO010000490.1 GCA_903881215.1 uncultured Bacteroidia bacterium | reverse complement strand
TTTTCTAAAGATTTGTAAATAACATGACCCAAGGCCATGAAAACCTCGCTTTTTTTTCATAATTTTGAAATGTTTGGTTTAAACTTGTAAATAAATTAACCGAATGTCAGAGAGGTGGGAAGTGCTAGTTCCCGCTTCTCTCTTTTTTATTGTTACCTCATATTATCCATATTTTGTTGAATTTTTGCATCAATTTCTTCGTGGCATCACTTGAATGATTCGTGTTTTGGAATTAAAGGTAAATTGAACAGGTGCTGCTGTGCCGATCATTTCCATAACCTCTGTAATAGTTTCATTTTCAATAGATCCCGAATACCAAAGATCTTTAAAATGTTCAGGCTTGTATTCAATTTTCACATTATACCAACGCTCCAGACGCTTCATCAAGTTGGGGAAAGGTTCTCGTCTGAAGATCATTTTACCGTCTTTCCAGGAGGTAAATAACTCAGTTTCAACTTTTGATGCAAACAGGCTGTCGCCAAACAATTTAACCTGTTGGCCAGGTTTTATTATCAGCCATTGTTTACTTGTTTCACGGTCGATTTGCACTGAGCCTTGGACAAGAGTAGTTGCAAACCCTGATTCCGGATAGGCCATAACATTGAAAGAAGTACCCAATACCTTGATTGTTCCAAAACCTGTTTTTACTTCAAAAGGGATCTTACCTTTCTGAACGTCGAAGAAGGCTTCACCTTTCAGTTCTACCTGCCGTTTCTTCGAAAAATCGCCAGAATAACTCATCGTTGTCCCGGAGTTTAACCAAACAGTGGATCCATCAGGCATGCTAATTTGTGTTTTTGCTCCATATGGTATGCTAACTGTTTGCATTTGAACATATCCCGTTACCTTATTTGATTGGAGGAAAAACCAAATACTGCTAAAAATGAGGCCACAAACAAGCAATGCTGCGACACGCAAACCAATTGAAAATAGCCGCAGTTTGCGTTTAGAATTCTTCACCTGATCCTGCATCACTTGTTGAAGGATCTTCTGATAAACTTTGCTCTGGCTTGCAATTGGACCTTCTTGCTTTCCCAGGGATGATTCCAATTCAGCATCAATGATATCATTGAGAATATTGGAATTGTCCTTGTCCAGCATAAAACCGCACAAATGTTCAAACTCCGCTTGCGTAATTTTTGAATACAAATATTTTTTGAATAGTTCCTTCATTTTTCTGTGATTGTATTGTTAATACACAGCAAAAGGGCATATCCCTAGGTACGGAAATGCTTTTTTATAAAAACAGGCAAAGATATAGAAGGGAAATCAGTCTAAGTTGGCTCAATTTCTCTTTTATTGTTTTGGTTGACTGATGGATATGGTATTCAACCGTTTTTGTGGAAATATTTAATTTTTCCGCGATTTCTTTGTGGGATAATCCTTCATTGCGGCTGAGGAGAAACACCCGCCGCTGCTTTTCAGGCAAATCATCCACAATTCTGTCTACTGTTTCTTTCAGTTCACCGTATTCTAGGTTTTCGAAAGTTTGGAACTCGTCCGAAACTGTCAACCGTGAGATTTCGTCCTTAATTTTCTGGCTATTGAGCCTTCTGCGTAATTCGTTGAGAAGTAAGTTCCTGGTAAGGGTGTAAAGGAATGGGCTAAATGTTTCTGAAGAACGGATAGTAGCTCTGTGATTCCATATTTTTACAAAAACCTCCTGTAGGATATCCTCAATGCCATCATCCAGTTTAATAAATGATTTGGAAAATTTGTACAAACGTGGATAATAGTAATTAAATAGCTCTTCCAGTGCCTTCGTATCATCGTTGGCCAGATTTTTGAGAACCAATTCCAAATTGAATCTTTTTGCCATTGAGGAAAGAGCTTCGTTAGTTTTCGGTTACAAACTTAAAAATATTGAATTAATAATTTTCACTTAATATATAATACAGATAAATTGTAAGGGTCATTTTGATTTAGCCCTCAAACCGGAAAGACTATTTTTTCAAAAAAGAATGAGTTTCTTTAACTCTTTCAGTTCGTTTAAAAATAATCGAACTCGGGTGCAAAGAAATTCAGCGCTAAAACTCAAGAAACCTCAAAATCCTGGCGTCTTCCTGGCGTAAAAAAGAAAACACCTACAAGTCGACCTTGTAAGTGTCTGAAATAATGGGTGATATATAATAGGTTAATCCCTGATCACATCAGCGACTGATTAATCTTAAACGTCCTTTCGGTATCAATACTTGAGAGATAATGTTCTGTGACCACAGAATTTGAGTGTCCCATCATTTGGCCGATATCATCACGGGACTGACCGTTTCGCATTAGGGTGGAGGCGTAACAATCTCTGGCCTTGCCCAATTGTAAAGGGGTTGAAAGTTTCAATTTTGTGCGAATCTTAGCCAGATCCCGGTTGATTATCTGTTTGATCTTGTGGTTCTTGTTTTCGAAGAAATCTTTCAATTTCTTAAGAGAATTTGACTTGACCCTAAAATTGAATATCTTTGTTATAAATAGAAGGGAAAATGATTTTAAAGTATTACTTGGATACTTCAGTCTTTGGAGGATACTATGATGATGAATTTCAGGTATTCACCAAACTTCTGTTTGAAAAGATCGTTGATGAAAAGATTAGGATTATTTATTCTGAATTAACTGAAAACGAATTGGACAATGC
>CAIRSO010000489.1 GCA_903881215.1 uncultured Bacteroidia bacterium | reverse complement strand
TCTCCTAGTCCCCAAGTCCCCAAGTCCCCAAGTCCTTTACAAGGAGCTCAAAAAGCCGATTAATAGAACTTCTTCAACCCTATCACCGCTCTCACCTCCTGCAACGTTCTGGAAGCGGAAGCTCTTGCTTTATCTGCACCAAGTTTGGCAACACTGGAAAGGTATTTGTCATCTGCCAAAAGCATTTCAATTCTTTCACGGATTGGTGTTGTAAAATTGGTGATATCTTCTGCCAATTGCTTTTTCAGATCACCATAGCGGATGGTGCAATTGTTGTATTGAAGGTCAAAATGAGAAACAACATCAGGCGTTGAAACCACCTCAAGCAAGGTGAAAAGATTTTGGATCACTTCAGGTTTTTGCTGGTTGGGTACTGTCGGACCGCTATCGGTGACGGCTTTCATCACTTTTTTGCGGATTTCCTGCGGACTGTCAGCCAGCGAAACTGCATTACCTTCTGATTTCCCCATCTTGCCTGTGCCATCCAATCCTGGGATTTTTACCATATCCTGACCCTCAAAAATATAGGGCCGCGGGATGGGGAAAAGCTCAACATTGTATATCCGGTTGAATCGACGCGCAAAGGTCCTGGCCATCTCCAGGTTCTGCTCCTGATCCTTACCTACCGGCACCAGATGCGCCTTGTGAATGATGATATCAGCTGCCATCAGCACCGGATAAGTGAGCAGTCCGGCGTTAACATTGTCGGGCTGCTGACGTGCTTTATCTTTGAAAGAAGTAGTACGCTCCAACTCTCCCAGATAGGCATTCATGTTCATTAACAGATAGAGCTCTGCAATCTCCGGGACATCGCTTTGGATAAAAACTGTTGCCTTTTCCGGATCAATCCCACATGCCAGATATTCGGCAAGGACCTGTCGGACATTACCATAAAGATGTTCCGGTGTTGGGTGTGTGGTTAAGGAATGTAGATCCGCGATAAAAAAATAGGCATCGTGATGATGTTGCATCTCGATAAAGTTTTTAACCGCTCCGAAGTAATTACCGAGATGAAGGTTTCCGGTTGATCTTATTCCACTGACAACTGTAGGCATGATGGGCAACTGTTAAATATTTTGCCGCAAAAATAGCAAAAGAGAACCATTGGATTGAAGAAAGATTGAAATTCTTTCGGAAAGACTATTGAACCTGCTCAAAATTTTCCGGTTCTATCAGGGGTTCTCCTTTAAACCTGAGCAAAATTTGTGCTACAGCAAGGGTGTCCTTTTCGCAGTAACGGGCAATTCTTTCAAGGTCACCTTCCTGGTAATAAACCTTTGCGACCTGACTTCCATCAATGTCGTCCTTGGGGGTGGGAACATCAAAGATATTGCATAATAAATCAAGGGAGGTATAATGTTTGAAATCGCCGAACTTCCATAACTGCATGGTATCCATTAAATAATCACGGACTTCCCATGGCTTTGCACCGGCAATATCCAAAATGGCGGGCAACTTCAACCGATTTATAAGAACCCTTCTGGCAATATATGGATAATCAAACTCCAAACCATTGTGGGCACACAAACGATGTGCTGGATTGGACATAAATCTTTCAAGCATCGTCAGAAAGTCTGTCAGAAGAGCCACTTCATCTTTGCCACAAAAGGATTTTACACGATAGATCCGTTTGTTCCCCCTTCTGTAAATGGTGCCACAAGAGATGCAAATAATCTTCCCGAACTCTGCATATATTCCAGATCGCTCAAAAATTTTTTCAGAACTTTCCCCTTCTTTAGACATCGTTTCCGCTTTGCGAATCCAAAGTTTTTGGAGTTTTTCCGGGAAATCAGTCAGTTTCTCATGCTGGGGAACTGTCTCAATATCCAGGTATAAAATATGTTCGGGTTGAATTTTATCGAGCATATTGGATACATTTAATATGGTCTGTTGGTTGTTCGCTTTTAATGGCATTCCAAAATCGAAAATCCAAAATCCAAGATTCTTTATGGATGGTCGTTCAGATGCTTCTCTATATATTGTGTGATGATATTAATGGCTACTTTGTTGTTGCCGCCTTCGGGCACGATGATGTCGGCATACCTCTTGGTAGGTTCAATAAACTGAAGATGACTAGGACGAACAGTTTCTTCATACCTCTTTAAAACTGTATGGACATCACGTCCTCTTTCCAGAATATCGCGCTGAATCACCCTTGACAACCGAACATCTGCTTCACAATCAACGAAAATTTTGATGTCCATTAATTTCCTTAGTTCTTTGGGCCACAGAATGAGTATACCTTCAACAATAATTGCTTTACGAGGCAGGATGGTAGTCGTCTCCGCAGAACGTGTGCAGGTAAGGTAAGAATAGATGGGCTGTTCGATGGACTCACCCCTCTTTAGCTTGCGAATATTTTCAGCCAAAAGTTCAAATTCCAAGGCATCCGGATGGTCAAAATTGATTTTCTGACGCTCTTCCAGAGGCAGATGACTGTTATCCCGGTAATAGGCATCCTGTGAAAGGATTGTTATGTCCTTTTCTGCCAATCTTTCAATAATTTTGTTTACAACCGTTGTCTTTCCGGAGCCTGTCCCTCCAGCGATTCCAATGATTAACATACTCATTCAAGAAATCTTTTAGCTTTGTTACAAAGATAGGTTAAATTTTGCCCAACCTACTTGATCAAACCTTGTAAAAGTTGGGCTTAATGCAGAATATCTCTTATTTTTGCAATCGAAACTCAATACTTTTGTTATGTTTAATCACATAGTTCTATTTAAACTCAAGGATTTTCAGAATGATCAAATTAAATCTGAAGTCCGCGACGAGATCAAAAATGCTTTACTTGGACTCGATGAAAAAATTACCGAACTGAAGTATATTGAAGTCGGAAATAACTTTGAGCTAAATGCAGCATCATTTGATATCAGCCTGGTTACCCGCTTCGACTCCTTTGAAAGTTTCGTTGTCTACCGTGATCACCCTGAGCATCAAAAAGTGGTCACGTTGGTACGCACCAATACGGCAGATCGGGCAGTTGTTGATTTTTTGGACTGACAGGAGAAGACTTGGGGACTAGGGGACTGGGGGACTAGGGGACTGGGAGACTGGGAGACTGGGGACTGGGAGACTGGGAGACTGGGAGACTGGGAGACTGGGAGACTGGGAGACTGGGAGACTGGGGACTGGAAGACCTGGACTCCGAACTTTTAAAACGGAGAAATTCCTTGCAGCCGCAAGTACTTTAGGCACTTTAGTTCACTTTAGGCACTTTAGGCACTTTAGTTCACTTTAGGCACTTTAGGCACTTTTTGATAATATTGCAAATCTTGATTATATGAAAAACTTATATCCACTGAAATTCAGGCCCATCTTCAAGGAACGCATCTGGGGTGGAGACAAAATGCCAGCATTACTTAACAAAAACTATAGCCTGGCGCATTGTGGTGAATCCTGGGAACTATCAGGAGTTCAGGACGAAGTTTCTATTGTTTCAGACGGATTTCTAAAAGGAAACAGTCTCGAGGAACTCATCGAAGTTTACATGGGCGAACTGGTTGGCGAAAAAATATATGACAAGTTCGGAACAGAATTTCCACTCTTGATAAAATACATCGACGCCAACGACAGGCTTTCCATTCAGGTACATCCAGATGATGAACTTTCTAAAGAACGTCATGGAGCATATGGAAAAACTGAAATGTGGTATGTGGTGCAGGCAGATGAAGGGGCCGAATTGATTTCAGGGTTTAACAGGGACATCGATCGGGATAGTTACCTGATCGCATTACAAAACGACAAACTCGAAAACCTGCTTGAGTTTGAAACTGTCAAGCAGGGGGATGTCTTTTTTATCCCAGCTGGAAGGGTTCATGCCATTGGAAAAGGGATCGTCGTGGCAGAAATTCAGCAAACCTCCGATGTGACCTACCGGATATTCGATTTTAACAGAGTGGACGACAAGGGTAATCCGCGCGAGCTTCATACAGAACTTGCATTGGATGCGATCAGTTTCAAACACCATAAAACAGGCAAGACAATCTATCAACCTAAATTGAATGAGACTGTAGAAATTGTAAAATGCAACTATTTCACCACTAATTTATTGCAGCTTACATCCGCCTTGGAAAGAGATTTTAGTAGCATCGACTCATTTGTGATCTATCTCTGTTTCGAAGGCTCATATACACTGGAATATGAATCTGAAACCATCCGTGTTCAAAAAGGCGAAACACTTTTGGTACCTGCTTCCATTGAAAACTTTGTCATAAAACCACTTGAAGGATCCGAAACCAAACTGCTGGAAGTATACATTGAATAAGTTGAGAACTGAGAGTTGAGAGTTAAGAGTTGAGAATGAAAAAATATAGGTATTTCTGCAATCTATCAGAATCCTGCAATAAAATATTCAATCTATCATTATCTCTCTGACTCACAACTCTTAATTCTCAACTCTCAACTCTCCGTTCTCAACTCTCAACGCTCCATTCTCAACTCTCAACTTTTTTACCATGCTGATCAAAACCACCGAATTTGTCATGAGCAATACCGATCCTGGACTCTGTCCGGTGACCGACCTGCCGGAATTTGCTTTCATTGGTAGATCCAATGTCGGAAAATCTTCACTCATCAACATGCTGATGGGAATGAAAAATTTGGCAAAAACCTCCTCTGAACCTGGAAAAACCAGACTTATTAACCATTTTATCGTTAACAATGAATGGTATCTTGTCGACCTTCCGGGATACGGATTTGCCAAAGCATTGCGCACCAGTCGCGAAAAATGGCTTAAATTCATTCGCAAATATATTCTGGAGCGTAAAAACCTTTTCTGCATGATGGTCTTGCTCGATATCAGGCTGGAACCTCAGCAAAACGACCTCGAGTTCATGAATTGGCTGGGCGAAAACGAAATCCCTTTTGTAATGATCTTCACAAAAACCGACAAGTTGGGGCGGGATACAGTCGCGAAAAATTTGGCTGCTTACCACGAAGAGATGTTTAAAAGCTGGGAAGAATTACCCCAAATCTTCGTTACTTCTGCAGAAAAAGGGACTGGAAGAGATGAATTGCTTGATTTCATATCCTCAACAATCACAAATCACTGAATTTAAATACACTATGAATGGAATAATTCATTGAGTAATTATAAAAAATAAATACAAGCATATTTCTGCTTTATTACAAAACAATTACACTTTATACCACTAGATTTTTTTTATTTTTGTCACCAGCAATCTACCCAAACTCAGCAAAATGAACGATCTCTTCAGAAACATTAAGCTTTTTACCGGAAATGAGTCCAGGTATTTATCCGAAAACATTGCCTTAAATGCTGGTATGGAGCTGGGAAGTTCATCCTGTCCGCGTTTTGCCGATGGAGAATTTGAACCTTGCTATGAAGAGACCATTCGCGGATGCTATACTTTCATTATTCAGTCAACATTTGCTCCATCAGATAACCTTTTGGAATTATTGCTGATGATAGATGCAGCGAAAAGAGCCTCTGCCTACAAAGTAATTGCTGTGATCCCCTATTTTGGATTTGCCCGTCAGGATAGAAAAGACCGTCCAAGGGTGTCTATCGGAGCCAAGCTTATTGCTGATATGCTTTCAGTAGCCGGAATTGACAGACTGATTACCATGGATTTGCACGCAGATCAGATTCAGGGATTTTTCAATGTACCTGTCGACCACCTCAGCGCCGTGGCCATGTTCATTCCTCACATCAAACAAATGGGACTCAAGGATATTGTCATCGCTTCCCCTGATACTGGCGGAACAAAACGAGCAAATGTCTTTGCCAAACACCTTGGAACAGATATGGTGATCTGCCATAAAACAAGAACCAAAGCCAATTTAATCGATACAATGACCCTGATCGGGGAAGTTGAAAACAAAGATGTGATCATTATTGACGACATTATTGACACCGGAGGTACGATTGCAAAAGCCGCTGATCTGATGAAATCAAAAGGAGCCCGTTCCGTTCGGGAATGCGCTACCCATCCTGTACTCTCAGGTTCTGCAATTCAAAGGTTGGAAGCTTCTGCACTCGATGAAATATTGCTGACCGATACCATCCCACTGAAATGTTGCTCAAACAAGATCACTGTGCTATCCTGCGCACCGCTCTTTGCCGACGTTATTCAGAAAGTTTACGAAAACAAATCCATCAGTTCATCGTTTATCTGAAAAATTGAGTTGTGCCCCATTTTTCCAAATAAATTATTAATTTTGTGCCCGATTTAGCACATGCCTTTAAGGGTGTGATGCGGACGCCTTTGATTTGGAAAGGAGGTCTGAGTAAACACTTAATATTAAAAAATTTAGAAATGAAAAAATTTGAAATTAAAGGTACTGCGCGTCAGGCCCTTGGAAAAAAAGACACCAAGGCTCTGAGAGCTCAGGACTTAGTACCATGCGTTCTTTATGGTGGTGAAGCACCGGTTCACTTTTTTGCCCCTGAAAGTGATTTTCGCAAGATTATTTACACACCAAAAGTGTACCAGGCAGAATTGAACATCGACGGTAAAGTGTATGATGCCTTCATGCAGGAATTACAGTTTCACCCGGTTACAGACAAACTCTTGCACATCGATTTCTTGCAGCTTAGCGACAAAAAAGCTGTAAAAATTGACCTTCCAGTACGTTTGGAAGGTTATGCCAAAGGTATTCAACAAGGGGGTCGTTTGAAAGCAAACCTTCGTACATTAAAGGTTAAAGGCGTTTTCAAAAATTTACCTGATGAGATTGTCATTGATGTTACCGAACTCGCAATTTCTGAAAGTATACGTGTAAGTGACATTAAAGCGGAAGGCTTTGAGATCATGAACAAAAAATCCGTCCCTGTTGCTACTGTTGTTGTGACCCGTGCAGCACGTGCTGCGATGGATGCACCTGCTACTCAGGGAAAGAAATAAACATAATTTATGTCTTTCATCGTTCGATGAATTGAACACATGAAGTATCTGATAGTTGGTTTGGGAAACATCGGAAATGAGTACGATAATACCCGTCATAACATAGGATTTACGATATTGGATGCCTTGGCTAAGGCGTCCAATATCTCTTTTAGCGAGAAACGTTACGGCTTCTCTTCTGAACTAAAACATGCCGCCAGAACACTTATCCTTTTGAAGCCCAATACATTCATGAACCTGAGTGGAAGATCGGTACATTACTGGATGCAAAAGGAGAAAATCCCACTTGAAAATGTTCTGATCCTGGTAGACGATCTGGCCTTGCCACTTGGAAAAATCAGACTGAGATCAAAAGGAGGCGATGCCGGCCACAACGGACTAAAAAGCATACAGCAGATTCTATGCACATCAGAATATAACAGGTTGCGATTTGGTATTGGTGATGATTTTCCCCGTGGTTACCAGATTGATCATGTCCTGGGCAAATGGACTCGCGAAGAGGAAGAAATGGTCAATTCGAAACTCGATCGATGCTTTGAGATCATCAAATCATTCTCTACCATTGGAATAGAACTCACCATGACCAAGTTCAACAAAGGCTAGCATCTCTTCTCTCCAAGTCCCCCAGTCGCCAAGTCTTTTTTCTCCGTTTCCCGTTTCAAATATTCGGAGTCCAGCTCGCCTAGTCCCCCAGTCTCCCCGTCCCCCAGTCTCCCCGTCCCCCAGTCCCCCAGTCCCCCAGTCTCCCAGTCCCCCCGTCTCCCAGTCCCCCCGTCCCCCAGTCTTTCTTCCGCTTACCAGTCAGTCACCTTTCCAATATCCCTCCTGTCCTTCTTGGTTGGTCTTCCTGCCCCACGGTCTCTGGTGAAAAGGGAACCTCCATTGCTTTCATCCAATTTTTTTAGTTCCTCTTCCGATGTCAGGTCCGTCATATAAGTGGGAACCAATTTTGCTCCTACCCTCTTACCAAGAAGTTCAACAACCCGATAAGAATAGGTAACCGGATTCTTTCTTACCAGGATGGTTTCACCAACCTTAACAACCCTTGATGGCTTTACAGTAACTCCCCCGATAGTAACCCGACCTTTTTTACACTCCTCCGTGGCCAAACTCCTTGTTGCATATACCCTAACCGACCAAAGCCACTTATCAATGCGTATTGATTCTTCCATGATCCAAAGATAAATAATTTACTAATTTTAGCCATTCATTCACCAGCATTAGGCCAATTTTATGCGACTACACCATTTTAGCTTTTTACTGCTCCTTTTACTTTCAATTTCAGCTTGTACGACCTACAAGGTTGAAAAAACAGCATCTGCCAATATTCATTTAGATTCATTAATCACAATTCCTCCAAGCCAAAAGGTTGAAAGAATGATAAAACCCTACCGCGATAAGGTAAATGCCGACATGACCGAAGTACTCTGCATCTCTTCAGAAGCAATGTATGGCGGACGGCCGGAAAGTCCGCTAACCAACTATTGTGCCGATCTGACATTGGAAGAGTCCAACCGCTTTTGTGCCGAAAAGTATCCCCAGATAAAAATCGATGTGTCAATGATCAACAGGGGAGGTTTACGCATTCCTTTGCCTAAAGGTGAAATAAAAACCATGACTATGTTCGAACTCATGCCTTTTGAAAATGAGATTGTCTTTCTAAAGTTAAAAGGTACTATCATGCTCGAATTTGTTAATCATCTTGCCGAAAGAGGCGGTGAAGGTGTGGGCGGATTAAGATTTGGAATCAAGTCTGGCAAGGCTTTGCAACCTGAAATTGGTGGAAAGCCTCTTGATCCTGAGAAAACTTACTGGCTTGTCACCAGCGATTACATAGCCAATGGTGGAGATGGCAGTGATATTTTGTCAAAATCCATTGAACGGATAGATACCGGGATCAAAGCCAGGGACATGTTAATTCAGTTTTTCAAACGAATGGGAAAAGAGGGAAAAACAGTAACAGCAAAAACAGACGGGAGGATTTACGATGCAAAATAGAAGGGCTTTTATCAAAAATATGAGTACAGGAAGTTTGGGCGTACTTGTTCTTGGTGGAGCTAACCAGGCATTTGCCGGTCATGAGCCCATACAACTCACTATTCTTCACACCAATGATTTTCATTCTCATATGGACCCCTTCCCAAATGATGCTGCAAGGAATGCAGGGGAAGGAGGCATGGCCAAAAGGGCTGCCATGATTCAGCAAATAAGAACCGAGCAGAAAAATGTGCTGGTATTTGATGCAGGTGATATCTTTCAGGGAACGCCTTACTTCAATTATTACAAAGGTGAAGTTGAATTAAAAATGATGACCGAGATGGGCTATGATGCTGCCACAATTGGCAATCACGATCTTGATAATGGACTCGAAGGGTTGAATAGCCAACTTAAAAATGCAGGATTTCCTTTCATAAATTCCAACTATGATTTTTCTGAAACCATATTGGCAGGCAAGATATTACCTTACAAAATTTTCAAGAAACATGGTATAACTATTGGCGTTTATGGACTCGGAATTGAATTGGACGGACTGGTAAGTAAGCAGAACTATGGAAAAACAAAATATCTCGATCCTCTGGAGACTGCCTTAAAAATGGAAAAATTTCTCAAGGAAGAGAAAAAAGTCGATTTAATTGTTTGCCTTTCGCATTTAGGATATGCCTACAAAGAGAAAAAAGTCAGCGATTTAGTCATAGCTGCTCAAACCTACCATACCAATCTGGTTATTGGTGGCCACACCCATACATTTTTGAAAAAACCTGAAGACGTGACGAACAAGTCAGGTGTAACGGTATTGGTTAATCAGGTGGGATTTGGGGGATTAATTCTGGGTCGAATTGACTTTTTTATTTCTAAGAGCCGCGCCAGCGGCTCGTAGAAATAAAAAAACCGCATTAATTCGAATTGTGTAAAACCCCGATGATCCAGGATTTGAGTGCCTGTCTGATCAGACTTCCAATGGCAGCGATGCTGCACCCCGAAGGGTTGAGGCCTGTCTTAGCGGACAAAAGCTTTCTCGGTATGCTTGAAATGTTGAGTTTACCAACTAACAGAATTAATGCGGATATATGATATGCAAAAGAACGTCTGATCAATAATTCAAACTTACATCAGTTATCTTGTATTTCAAAGGAATTCTGGATATTTATTACAACATTATTTTCCACAAAAATTTTGCCCAACTAAAAAAGGTTTCTACATTTGCACCACTCAAATTATTTGAGTGAAGAGAAGCTGATTTACTTTAGCACCTTTGGATTAAGGAGGGATGGGTGAGTGGCTGATACCAGCAGTTTGCTAAACTGCCGTACGGGAAACTGTACCGGGGGTTCGAATCCCCCT
>CAIRSO010000488.1 GCA_903881215.1 uncultured Bacteroidia bacterium | reverse complement strand
AAGAACAATTGAAAGAAGAAGTATTTTCACAACTCGATCCGAAGGCACTATTCAGTACTGCTAATGGAATTGAACGCACTTTGTTCAGTGCCTACCGCGATGCACAGATTACTGATAATTTTGGTGGCAATCTTTGGTTTCAGGAAGAATGGACATGCGATCAATTCTGGGAAACAGGAGGTGCTGTGAACCTTCAGGCAGTGGTCATGTTGGCATTCACCTGGGATGCTTCTTACCCAACTCAATGGACTGGATTGTGGAACAATTGCTACTTTTCAATCCGAAATTGCAACCTAGTTTTGGAAAACATCGATCAATCGCCGGTTGATGCAACCACAAAAGAACGTTTAAAAGCAGAGGCTCGATTTGTGAGGGCATCCGCATTCTATACTCTATACACTGAATATGGGTCAGTCCCATTGCGCTTAACTACAACTGGCGAAAATGCAATGGCTCGCTGCACTGAAGTTGAGATGCAAGCCTTTCTTGAAAAAGAATTTGCCGAAGCAGCCAATATACTTCCGAATAATGGTGAGATTTCCGGTTATCAATACGGAAGAGCAACAAAAGGCGCAGCTTTGGGTTACCTGACTAAATTTTACTTGAATACCAAGCAATGGCAGAAGTGTACCGATGCAACTAAAAAATTGATGGATTTGGGTAAATATTCATTATGGTCTGATTACACTACCCTTTTCACAGTGGAAAACGAAGATAAACAAAAGGAATTTGTGTGGGTATACCCTTGTAGCCCGCTTACTCCTGGTAACGAATTTATTAATGGCGCATTTCCTCCAGAATATAAATCAAAAGTTGACGGAAGTTATCCATTTCTACCAAATATGCGTAACTGGGCACGAATGGATCGTCTAAAAGATTCATTTTTCAACTCATTTGATCCCGCAGATAAACGTAAAAATGTGATTGTAACTTCTTACATTAATACTGCAGGAAAGACAATATCTCTCTTAAATCAGGATAACACTCGCTCATTCAAATATCCGCCAGATGTAAATGCCGTTGGAAACAGTAATGGTAATGATTTAGCTGTAATTCGATATTCCGATATTTTGCTTTCACGTGCTGAAGCGCTAAACGAATTGTCTGGCCCAACTCAGGAATCACTGGATTTAATTCAGAAAGTAAGAGATAGAGCGGGGTTAACTACTCCTTTAAAGTTAGCTGATTACACAAAAGAGACACTACGTAATCGTATTTTGGACGAACGTGGCTGGGAATTCTTCGGTGAAAAACTGAGAAGACAGGATTTGATTCGTCATGGCAAATTTATCAGTTCAGCTATTGCCAGAGGTGTCAAAAATGCTGATGATCACCACAAATTGTTCCCTATTCCACAAACTGAAATTACAGCCAATCCGCTGTGTAAACAGAATCCGGGCTATTAATTAATTTCATAAAAAAGATTGCCATTATGTTTTATAATGGCAATCTTTTGCTCCATTTTGGTCAAATGGACGCATCTGGGTTTTATATTTCTGATACCTGACTTCTAAATCAAATAACCATGAAAAATATATTCTTCTGCTTTCTTTTCATACTGACATTAACTTCCTATGCTCAAAATTGGACTCCTGTTCAGGGGAAAATAGTAACAAAATGGGCTTCCGAGGTTTCACCTAAAAACGTCTGGAAAGAATATCCCCGTCCACAGTTTGAACGATCTGAATGGCAAAACCTGAATGGATTATGGGATTATGCTATTTTGAAAAAACAATTGCCTTTGCCACAAAAATTTCAGGGTAAAATTCTGGTTCCTTTTTGTGTCGAATCAGCTTTATCAGGCGTTGGAAGTTCAGTTTCGTCGGAAGACAGGATTTGGTACAAACGTTCGTTCCTTATTCCTGAAGTGTGGAAAAATAAACAAATTCAGCTGAATTTTGAAGCAGTTGATTATGCTGCATCGGTCTGGATAAATGGGGCTTTGATTGGTTCTCATCAGGGAGCATACGATCGGTTCTCATTTGATATTACTCCTTACTTAAAAGCAAAAGGAACACAGGAAATTGTAGTCACAGTAGACGATCCGTCAAGTTCCGGAATCCAACCACGTGGTAAGCAACAAATGCCACAGGAAGGAATCTGGTATACCCCGGTCAGTGGAATCTGGCAAACTGTTTGGCTTGAAGCAGTTTCACCGGAAGCATTTCTGGCTGAAGCCCGGATTACACCCAACATCGATACCAAATCGGTTTCAGTTGTACCTATGCTTAATAGACCAATGAAACCAGAATATAAAATTACTGTAAGTATCTCGAAAGAAGGAAAAGAACTTCTTTCGAAGCTGATTCTTGCTGATCGTGAAATTGAACTTGAAATCGAAAATCCGTCTCTTTGGTCACCCAACCATCCATTTTTATACGATCTGAAACTGACACTTCAAAATCCAAAAGGTGAAGTGATCGATGTGGTAAACAGCTATTTTGGTATGCGCAAAATAAGTCTGGGTGATTTGAATGGTTCAAAATATTTGTTCCTGAATAATGAGCCACTTTTCCATTACGGAACACTCGATCAGGGCTGGTGGCCAGATGGTTTATATACACCGCCTTCGGATGAAGCAATGAAATACGACATACAGCTGACAAAAGATATGGGGTTTAACATGATTCGGAAACACATTAAAGTGGAACCTGCTCGCTGGTATTATCATTGCGACAAACTGGGTATAATGGTTTGGCAGGATATGCCTTCGGGAATGATAGTTATTCCGGAGGAAGGCAAAAAAAGGCCTGCGCATGTTCAGCATGTTTCAGCGCAGGGCGATGATCTTTACCAACGATCGGCAGATGCTGCACGCTATGAATGGGAGCTTAGACGGATGATTGATATTCATTACAATACGCCATCTATCGTCGTTTGGGTGCCTTTTAACGAAGGCTGGGGACAGTATTCCACATGTAGAATTGCTGATGTGATAAAAGCGCTTGATCCGTCGCGTCTGGTCGATGCAGTAAGTGGCTGGGCGCTTCGTCCTTGCGGCGACCTATTCGATATTCATACCTATCAAACTGAAGTAAATATTCCGGCTGTCTCGCTCGACCGTGCTTCAGTAATAGGCGAATTCGGCGGAATTGGCTTTCCGGTAAAAGATCATTTGTGGAATCCAGAAATGCGGAACTGGGGATATCAAACTTATCAGTCGGCCGATGAACTCTGGAAAAATTACAAATACAAATTCAATCAGATTGTGGAAATGAAAAAAAGTAAAGGATTGTCAGCAGCAGTTTATACCCAGACCACCGATGTGGAGGGTGAAGTGAATGGCTTGATTACTTATGATCGCAAAATAATCAAAATTTCTGTTGACTCTTTACGGATTTTACATTACAAACTATTCGAAAAGTAAAGTACCTGTTTTTGCATTTCTTTTGATTTCAAGAATCAATATAAGAAAATCAGATAGGATGTCCAAATCGTATTTTTTTCTAACAAGAGCTCTTTTTTTGTTTTTATGGTTAATGTTTTCTAACCGATTTGTCTAATGGATTTAAAGGATAAAGGAACTCTGAAGAGGCAAAGGTAAAATCGTTCATAAAACCATCATCAGATAATAATCTAACACAACAACCATGCGTAGATTGATCTATACTACATCATTGGCTGCTTTTTGCTTTCTGAATATAGATTCTCAAGCGCAAAAGAAACCCAATATTGTTATATATATTGCTGACGATCAGAGTTATGCCGACGTATCAGTATATGGTGCAAAAGGGTTAAAAACACCAACTGCCGAATTACTTGCCAAATCAGGACTTACATTTTCAAATGCTTTTGTAGCATCACCAGCTTGTGCGCCTAGCCGGGCAGCTTTGCTAACCGGACTGATGCCTGCCCGGAGTGGCGCCGAGGCCAATCATACCTATCCTAAACCTGGAACTTTGGTTTTAACCAGAAAGTTACAGGAATCAGGATACAAAGTAATTGGCTTCGGTAAAGTGGCACATGATAAAATGAACAGCGAATGTGGATTCGATTTTTACTCCGAACAAAGGATCAATCTCTACAACGATATTTCAGAATATTTCAGGAATAACAAGACAAATGAGCCAGTTTGCCTGATGGCAGGTGACCGTCGACCGCATGTTCCATGGACAACCAAGATCATTTACTACCCTTCAAAATTGGAACTTCCCTCTTTGTTTATTGATACCAAAGAGACCCGGGAACTCTGGGCCCAGTACTATTCCGACGTTACCGGATTTGATATGGAGATGGGCAAAGTGTATGAACTTGCCCGCGAGAGATTTGGAGATAATTTTATCTTCGTTTATTCCGCCGACAATGGTCGGCAATGGCCCTTCGGCAAATGGAATTTATATGAGTCCGGTATTAAAGTGCCTTTGATTATGGTCTGGCCGGGACACATCAAGTCGGGTACGCGTACAGCTGCTCTTATAAGCTGGACGGACATTTTCCCAACGCTGTTGGAGATTGCCGGAAGTAATATCCCGGAAGGCTTGGATGGAAAATCCTTCACCAAGGTATTGTATGGTAAATCAAAGAAACATCACAAGTATATTTTTACTACCCATAGTGGTGATGGGACAATGAATGTTTATCCAATTCGAAGTATTCGAAACGAACGGTTCAAGTACATCCGCAACCTGAGACCAGATTGTTACCACAGCAACCATTCGGATGTTTTGCGCAAGCCCAATGCAGGAGCATACTGGAATTCCTGGGATGAAACTGCTTTAACCGATGCTAGGGCGGCATCCGCTATTCAGAAATACTATGTTCGCCCTCCTGAAGAATTCTACGATATTCAGAATGATCCGTTTGAGCAAGAAAACCTGATTGATAACATAGCCAACAAAAAACAAATTGAGAAAATGCGGCAGTTGCTTGATCAGTGGATGAAGGAGCAAGGCGATAGCCAGACTGTATTCGAATCTCCTTATCCTGTTTCAGGCCCGCGGCCATATCAACTGGGAATAAAAGAGTAAAATAATTATAATTCTGAACATGAAATACCTTCAAGAATAGTTTCGAATAAACTGAAAATGATTAAGTGGGTATTCCAACAGACCAAAAAAAATTAAACCGATGAAAGAAAAAATCATTTTTTCAGTTTTGGCGCTCAGTGCATCACTGAATTTATTTGCACAAAAAACAGATAAGCCAAACCTGGTTCTATTCTTGGCAGACGATTGCTCGTATTTTGATCTGGGGTGTTATGGAAGTAGTGATTCGAAAACGCCCAACATCGACAGATTTGCTACAGAGGGTATTCGCTTTACAAAGGCTTACCAGGCTGCACCAATGTGTTCGCCTACACGTCACAACCTTTATACGGGGTTATGGCCTGTAAAAACGGGTGCTTATCCCAATCATACTATGGCCGAAGAAGGTACTATAAGTATCATTCAGCACTTAAAACCTGCCGGATACAAAGTTGCATTAATTGGAAAATCGCATGTAAAACCCAGTTCTGTATTTCCTTGGGATCTCTGTGCCCCACTTACCAAAAGCAACGACATCAATTTTGCAGCAGTCGATTCGTTTATCAATGTTTGTTCAGCTAATCACGAGCCATTCTGTCTGTTTGTAACCTCCAATCAGCCACACACACCATGGAACAAGGGGAATCCCGCTATGTTCAATCCTGAAAAGATACAGTTACCTCCCTATTATGTCGATATTCCTGAAACCAGAACAAATTTCTGCAAATACATGGCCGAAGTCAATTATATGGATCAGGAGTTTGGAACCTTACTCGATAAACTGACTAAGAAAAACCTTACCGATAAATCAGTCGTAGTCTATTTGAGCGAACAAGGCAACAGCCTGCCATTTGCCAAATGGACCTGCTATGATGTTGGAGTTCACTCTGCCTGTGTGGTACGCTGGCCGGGATCTATCAAGCCCAATACAACTTCTGATGCCTTGGTTGAATACGTCGATATTTTGCCGACTTTTCTCGAAATTGCCGGAGTAAAACCATTAGGACCTTTGGATGGAAAAAGCTTTGTGCCCGTATTGAAAGGCAAAGCGAAGGAGCACAAACAATATACGTTTTCACTTCAAACAACACGTGGGATTTATAGCGGAAGCGAATACTACGGAATACGTTCAGTTGCCGACAAAAAGTATCGGTACATTCTAAATTTAACTCCGGAAGTTGCTTTTCAAAACACTGAAGTGTTGAGCCCTTTGTTCAAGAAATGGCAACTGAAAGCGCAAACGGACACGCTTGCACGTTGGACAACCGACAGGTATCAGCATCGTCCTGCGGTTGAACTTTACGATCTGGATCAAGACAAATATTGTATGAATAATATTTCCGGCAAACCAGAGAATAAAGCTATTCTGAAACATATGACTAAGGTTTTGAAAGAATGGATGGCTTCCTGTGGTGATGAAGGTCAGGGCACCGAGTTGAAAGCCTTTGATCATCAGTTTAAAAATCCAGATGGAACTGTTGGTGGAGAAAACTGATAATTAAACTAAAACCGAAGATGAAAAAAACACCATTTATAATTCTTACGGCAGGACTTACCTTTAACTTAGCTCTAGCCCAAAAACCAAAAATTATCTTAATTCTGGCAGATGATATGGGTTTTGGAGATATAGGCTGTTATGGTGGCAACTTTGCCCCAACACCTAATGTGGATCAAATGGCCAAAGAAGGTATTAGGTTCACCAAATATTACAGTGCTTCTCCAATTTGTTCTCCATCCCGGACTGGAATTCTGACCGGAATGGCCCCGGCAAGATGGAATATTACAAGTTATCTGCAAGAAAAGGCAGGAAACCTGAAATGTGAACAAGCTGATTTTCTGAGTTCATCTGCTCCGACTATGGCCCGAATTCTTAAAACTGCCGGCTATGTTACCGGCCATTTTGGCAAATGGCACATGGGTGGCGGTCGTGATGTAACTGAAGCGCCAGGTTTCGAAGCTTATGGATTTGACGAACATTCAAGCACCTGGGAAAGTCCGGATCCGGATCCTCTCCTTACCGCTACAAACTGGATATGGTCTGCAAAAGACAGCATCAAACGTTGGAACCGAACTGCCTATTTCGTCGATAGAACCCTCGACTTTCTAAAACGGCATAATGGTCAGCCTTGCTTTGTCAACCTTTGGCCTGATGATGTTCATACACCATGGGTTCCAAGTCAGGAGCGATTTGGCACCTACCCAAGAGGACCGCAGGAGGAAGCCAGTTTCAGAGCAGTGCTGGATGAGTACGACCGCCAAATGGGCAGATTATTCGAGGGATTGAAAAAATTGGGAATTGATGAAAACACGCTCGTTATATTTGCTAGCGACAATGGGCCATTACCAAGTTTCAAAGGGTCAAGATCTGGAAATTACAGAGGATCCAAACTATCCTTATACGAAGGTGGTATCCGGATGCCGTTTATTGTGCGCTGGCCAGGTCATATACCGGCAGAAAAAGCTGACCATCAATCTGTGCTTACCGCCAATGATTTATTGCCTAGCCTCTGTGCTTTGGCTGATGCAAAGTTGCCGGAAGGATTCACTTTCGATGGTAAAGACAAAAGTCGGGTATTGATGGGAAAACCTTCCAATGAAAGCAGAACCTTATACTGGGAATATGGTCGCAACAATGATTCATTCGTTTTTCCCAAAGAGCGTGACCGCAGTCCTAATCTTGCCGTTCGCGAAGGGAATTGGAAATTTCTGATCAATTTTGATAATACCGATGCTGAACTCTACAATTTGGAAACCGACCGTAACGAAACGACAAATTTGGTTTCAGAAAACCCAAAGATGGCTGAAAAATTGAAAAAGAAACTGCTTTTATGGAGAAATTCTATGCCCAAGATTACCGCAAATTCAAACTAAACGGATTAATTTTTTTATCCCATTTATTATACCATCATCACTGTTTTTAATAATTACAATTAAGTCATTCATCATGGATTTAATCAATAAAGCTTTGGCATTGAGCATTCTGGGCTTCATGCCGTTTAAGTTTGCTGTTGCTCAGAAAGCACAAAGGCCCAACATCATGATCATCATGCTGGACGACATGGGCTATTCCGACCTTGGATGTTATGGCGGCGAAATTCAAACGCCAAACATCGACAAACTGGCAAAAACCGGCGTTCGGTTCACTCAAATGCACAACTGTGCCAGATGCTGCCCAACACGGGCTTCGCTGATGACCGGGCTTTATCCACAGGCAGCTGGTATTAATGGAATGGGCGTAAACCTGAACATGAATGCAGCTACCATTGCCGAAGTTTTAAAGGAAAATGGTTACCATACCGGAATGACCGGCAAATGGCACTTGTCGACAACCAAAGCCCTCGATGACAATAAAGAGCAATTGCGCTGGTTGGCTCATCGCTCTGATCACGGATCCTTTTCTCCGATTGCAAATTATCCAAGCAACCGTGGCTTCGAAGAACATTGGGGTGTAATTTGGGGAGTTATCAATTTTTTCGATCCTTTTAGCTTGGTACACAATGAAGAACCAATCAAGGAGGTTCCAAAGGATTTTTATATGACTGATTTCATCACTCAAAAGTCTCTTGATCTGATTGATTCGTATAGCAAAGACGTCAAACCGTTCTTTTTGTATGTGGCACACACCGCGCCTCACTGGCCACTGCACGCTCTTCCTGAAGACATTGCCAAATATAAGGATACGTACAAAGGTGGCTGGGAAGTACTCCGGAAAACACGCTATGATAGAATGGTAAAAATCGGCATGATTGACAGTACAACATTCAAGCTTCCTGAAAATTCTTCTGGGGAGAAATGGAGCGATTGCGAAAAGAAAGCCTATGAATCGGCCTGCATGTCTGTACATGCAGCCATGGTCGATCGCGTTGATCAGGGTGTTGGCAAAATTATTAAAAAATTGAAAGACAAAGGCATGTACGACAATACGATCATTTTTGTCCTTTCTGATAATGGGGCATCATACGAAAGAGGATACCCGCCAGGGTTTGATCGCCCTGGATTTACACGCGACTCAACAATAATTAAATACAACTCAGATCATCCCGGACCGCAAACGACATGGAATTCCATAGGGCGGGCCTGGGCAAGTGCCTTAAATACACCATTCAGGTACTGGAAAAAAGAATCGTATGAAGGAGGAAGTGCCACCCCGCTAATCGTACATTGGCCCAATGGTTTGAAAGGTGAAAAAAATACGATTAACCGCAGTGTAACACATGTGATTGATATTTTACCAACCTGCCTTGAACTTGCTGATGCGAAATCTCCTGAAATGATAAACGGTCAAAAGGCTTTGAAACCTGACGGTAAAAGTATGCTTCCATTGCTTTACAAAAAGACACAAGTCCTTCACGACTCTTTGTATTGGGAACATGAAGGTGGCCGTGCAATCAGAATTGGTGAATGGAAAATGTCATCGCTTCCAAACGAGACCTGGCACTTATATCATATTAATAAAGATCATACCGAGATGTATGATTTGGCAACAAAATATCCTGAAAAAGTTGCATCAATGGATCAATCATGGGGTATATGGGCTAAAAAGATTGGCGTTAAAATTAAAAATCAAAATAAATAAACCAATATGAATAGCAGAATCTTTTTACTCATAATGGCCGGATCAATGTTTCTCACAGCTTGCCAAAATTCATCCAAAAAGACAGAAAAAAAGGAACCCGTTTCCACTCGTTGGAATGATGAACAGGCACAACAATGGGCTGCCGAAACTGGCTGGCTTCGTGGTAGCAATTTTAATCCGAGCACAGCTATAAACCAACTTGAAACATGGCAGGCTGAATCGTTTGATACGGCAACCATCGACCGCGAATTGGGATGGGCCGAAGGAATCGGGATGAATGTGATGCGGGTATATTTGCACCACCTTGCATGGGAAGTTGACCCTGAAGGTTTTAAGAACCGCATGAACACTTACCTAACTATTGCCGATAAACACGGAATCAGAACCGTCTTCTGTATTTTCGACGATTGCTGGAACCCAACTTATCATGCAGGGAAACAACCCAATCCAAAACCTGGAGTTCACAACTCAGGCTGGGTGCGCGATCCGGGAGATCTGCTCTTCATTAATACGACACTTATTAAGACACTCGAAGCTTATGTGAAAGATGTATTGACCACTTTTAAAGACGACAAACGTATTTCCATCTGGGATTTGTACAACGAACCAGGAAACTCAAAATACGGAAACCGTTCAATGCCCTTGCTGAAAAAAGTATTTGAGTGGGGATGGGAAGTTCGTCCGACTCAACCGTTAACTTCAGGAGTCTGGAATAAGTCGCTGACTGATTTAAATCAGTTTCAACTTGAAAACTCTGACATCATTACTTATCACAATTACCAAGGACCGGAAAAACATCAGGAAGCAATCGATACGCTGAAACTTTATGGAAGACCATTGGTTTGCACAGAATATATGGCACGCCGCAACAACAGCCTGTTTACTAATATAATGCCCATGCTGAAAGACCATCATATAGGTGCAATCAACTGGGGACTTGTTGCCGGGAAATCGAATACCAAATATGCCTGGGACGAACCTATTGCTGACGGATCGGAACCCAAACTTTGGTTCCACGAAATCTTCAGGCCAGATGGTAAGCCTTACATACAGGAAGAAATGGATTTGATAAAAAGTTTGACAGAGAAAACAAAATAAAGAAAGGGTATTCTTAAAAGTATCGCTCCAATTTATCCGGTGCTTGGGTTCAAAAGTTTAGTTGTCTTTTTAGAATGCCTCTCATTTATAAGCAGTTTATATGGCAAAAGGACCTGTTTTCATAGTTTACGGTAGCATCGTATTGTCTACCTTGCCGGTTATCTCGTGTACCAAAGTCGAAAAAAAAACAGTAGACAAAACCAAACCCAATATTGTAGTCATTTACCTCGATGATTTGGGATATGGTGACATTAGCGCTTATGGTGCTATCGGAATAAAGACCCCTAATATAGACGCTTTGGCCAATGGTGGCATACGTTTTACTGATGGTCATGCCACTTCTGCTACATGCACCCCAAGTCGTTACGGAATACTAACCGGTGTTTATCCATGGAGAAACGAAAATGCCAAAATTCTTCCGGGTTCGGCTCCGTTGATTATCGATACCGCGCAGGTTACAATTCCAAAAATGCTTAAAAAGAACGGCTACCAAACTGCGGTTATAGGGAAATGGCATTTGGGTTTGGGAATCGGCGATATCGATTGGAACAAACGTATAGCACCAGGCCCAAATGAAGTAGGTTTCGATTATTCCTATATTCTGGCAGCCACTCAGGACCGGGTTCCAACCGTTTTTATCGACAATGGTTATGTGGATAATCTTGATTCGAAGGATCCCATTGAAGTCAGTTATGAACGCAACTTTGAAGGAGAACCCACAGGGAAAGATAACCCTGAATTATTAACCATGAAGTGGCATCACGGACACAACAATAGTATCGTAAATGGAATCCCGCGAATTGGTTTTATGAAGGGCGGTCAATCTGCAAGATGGAGCGATGTGGATATTGCTTATCATTTTCTGGACAAAGCAAAAACCTGGGTAAAAGCTAATAAAAATGGACCATTCTTTTTGTATTATGCCTTGAATGAACCTCATGTACCACGTACTCCGAATCAAAGATTTGTTGGACTTTCAGGAATGGGACCGCGCGGAGATGCTATTCTTGAGGCAGATTGGTGCATTGGTGAATTTATGAAAACACTGAATGAAGAAGGATTGATCGAAAATACGTTAATTGTTTTTTCAAGTGACAATGGGCCGGTGCTAAATGATGGATATTACGACGATGCTGTGGAAAAATTAGGCAACCACAGACCAACTGGTCCTCTTCGCGGGGGGAAATACAGTTTGTTCGAAGCAGGCACGCGTGTTCCGTTCGTTACTTATTGGAAGGGGAAAATTAAACCTAATGTTTCGGATGCTATGGTGTGTCAGTTGGATCTGTTGGCATCCATTGCCAAATTAGTTAGAGTAGAGGAGAATACTGGTGACAGTCAGGATTTGCTTGATGTTTTTATGGGTAAAAGCAACAAAGGTCGGGAATCACTGATTCTGGAAGCAACTTCCAGAACTGCATTACGCAAAGGCGATTGGATCATGATCCCACCTTATAAAGGACCAGCCATAAACAAGGAAACAAACATTGAGCTGGGAAATTCGGAAGGATATCAACTTTTCAATCTGAAAGTAGATATTGGTCAACAAAATAATTTAACCAAATCGAATCCTGAAAAGCTGAAAGAAATGATAAATGATTTTGTAAAAATTCGTGGTGAAGGATATTCAAAAATTGAAAAGTTAGAGTTGCACTAAATGAATTGTAACTATTCAGTGACTATATCGCAATGAGCGATGAGTGGGATTATTTCGAAGGGGTTCTGGTTATTCTTAATAGAGTTATCAATTACCGAGCGGATGGAATATTGTAATGGATGATATTATTGATAATTGTTTATCAATATCATTACGGCAGCAGGTTGGTAATGTAGACTTTGATGTATTGCATCTGGGTCTAAGGCAGATTACAAGTTGTATATTTTCAGAGACATACCAAATTGAAAAGGCCACAATACATGCTGCCAGAACAGCTTATCTGGTTGCTTTAATGCAAACCGAAACAGCAATTGAGCGCTATAGTAATTGAATTGATATGACAACCTGGCAAATTGAACAGCCCAAGCCAACGAAGCTGAATAAGCTTAAAAGATCAAATCCCGAAGCCTTTTACTACTGGTTCAAGTTTTATTCATTAATCAAATAGAAATCCACTCAAAAAATTTAAAAGGGCACTCAAAGGGCACTCCAGAAGGGCACTCCAGTGTCTCGCTTCATTGACTAGAAAATCAAAGGGCTGATTATTGTAAACAGATTGTCGTTGCAGTGTCATGATAATTGACAGATAACGAATGAATCAAGCTGTGCCCGACCTAGTTTGAGTTCAGCTTTCCACTAAATTAAAAGCACTAAAACTGATTTGGATAACCTCAAAGGCTATATTCTTAATTGTCTTTTTGACAGTAAACCGTATTTACTGTCAAAATATAGACATCTGTTCTACAAATTTTAATATGACTACCCGCATCTGGAAAACGAAGCAGTAGGTGGCAAATACACATAAACCTTGATGTGGAAACCATTAAATCAGCTATTTACTCATGATAAAATCAGGCGAAATTCAGAAAAAAGCAACATCGGCTGGAGTCAGAGACCCACAAGTTGAAAAGGATTATATTCTGAGCTGGATATTGAAAGGAATTTCTCAGCACAAAGAATTATCCGAATTATTGGTTTTTAAAGGGTAAGTCGATGTTTTTGCGGAAGTGGTTTTAAGTACAGAAAATGTCCCAGGGAAACCTATCGAGTATTTTGTGCGTTCAACAATGACGAATTGAATTGCTTCATTGCAATGGTAACTAGTATTGCAACAAAATAATTGTGAAACATTAAAATTTCTATTTCTGCCTTTACTGTGGCATATTAAGCCACTTTTAAAAATCAAACATTTTCCACAATTTGCCATTT
>CAIRSO010000487.1 GCA_903881215.1 uncultured Bacteroidia bacterium | reverse complement strand
CACCCGTTGGTACTTCCGGAATTACCATTACGCCAATTTTAGCGGGATTATCGGCTGCCAATTATAGCTTTACTGCAGTAGATGGAACAATCACCATTAGTCCGATCACCGGCATTGACAATACTTTAAAAGGTAATAACCTAAATGGAGTAGGCATGTTAATGGTCAATGGTAATTTGACAATACTAAATATCTCGCCTTTATCCACAGTTCGGGTTTTTGATGCTCTTGGTCGTATGGTTATAAGCAAAACTGCTACTAGCAACGTGATGGATATTAAGTTGAATACCAGAGGTATTTATACCGTTCAGATCCAAAATGGCACAAGCATTTCCACCAGAAAAGTGATTTTCTAAATCAACTACAGGTTCATCCGTCAGACTGCTTGGAGCGGTCTGACGGAGTACCAAAATTTAAGTATTGAGAGTATTTCTAATAAAAAGCACCTAAAATTAACAATGAGTGATGAAATACAATTACACAATAAATCAAATCTCAAAGAGTATAACCATTAGAACATCTGGTTATCTTGAAACTAAAGAATTTTCCGAAATGTGTGTTTCTATGCATCTTAAAGCAATAGAATTCAAATGCTTATTAATTCTCGATTGCAGATTATCTAAAAACTTGATGTCTGCTGCCGAAGCTTATTATTGTTTTTCAGACCATTACAATATCGTTGATTTTAGATTAAGAGAAATTCCAACTGCAATAATAACAAGTATTGAAGATATGGATTTTTTTTATTTTCTTGAAACAACTTGTTTAAAAAAAGGTATAAAAATTAAAGCCTTTTTAGATGAGAAATCATCAATAGATTGGCTGGTACAAAGTACCATTTCAACCGTCGGAATGATTAAAGCGGTCTGAGGGAGTTCCGTAGTAAGGAAGTAAAATAGTTCAAATGTGATATATTCAAGTATTTAATGCCATCTAGCCCAGCAATTAATTTTTGGGTCATAAATAGACCCATTTGATTTATAATTCAACTATTATCTTATAGTAACACTTTACTTTTGTAGCGTTAAATTATGCGTTGCAAATGAGCATTTTTATCAAAATATGCAAGCTGCAACGAAACCTATTACAAAGAAAATAATCACTTTAAATTAATTATGAAATGACAAAAAAAATTACATTAAACAGTTTTTTATTGAGTGGAGCAATCATTTTTGCACTTACGCTTTTTTCGCAAAAGATTCAAGCCGAAACGGTTATTTGGTCCAACGATTTTGAAACATACCCCGATGCTACCAGTGCGGGTGCAGCTGGCTTTACTGTTTGGGAGGGTACTGGTGTGGTTTCAGATGTTACAGTCACTCCTGGCACCACCCATAGTGGAAATAAATACCTTGTTGGAACTCGTGGTTCCGGATTAAATAAATCTTTCTATTTTAGAAAAACGACTGCGCTCACATTAGTTGAAGGAAACTCATATATTTTAGAGGCGTGGATAAAAAGCCCTAATGCATTGGCAGTAAAAACGGGTATTAAACTTGGTACGGCAGGGGATGTTTATAGCACTCAATCAACATCAAGTACATCTTGGACAAAAGTATCACAATCGTTTACAGTTGGAGCAGGACAGTCGTCAGCAATCCCTTTAATATATATGTATTCTTATAATGCTAGTACCAAAGT
>CAIRSO010000486.1 GCA_903881215.1 uncultured Bacteroidia bacterium | reverse complement strand
GTTTTTGTAAATGCTACCGCGGACGGTTGGTCTTTGGTTATTTGCTTTCTACAAATAGGACGCCGCTCTGCGGCTTGGATTTGTATGGGATTAGCATTGTGGTCAAGGAATTTGCATTTGTGAGGTTCCTTCCGTCCGAGACGATCAGTTTATTTTTTTGTAAATGCTACCGCGGACGGTTGGACTTTCGGCATTCGTTTTCTACAAACAGGGCGCCGCTATTTGCAGAGGTTTCTGGAGCAATAGTTCATATCTAACTTTGTGACAGCTCTATTGGGTTTTTGGCTGTGCGGATTGCAATAAGTCATTAATTGTCAACATAGAGTCACCATGTAAAACCACCACCGCCATTTTTTTTTTTGATAGTATTGATTGAATGGAGCTTCATTGTTGTGATTCAACAAGCGCCCCAAGATTGTCTTTGGTTATTGGATTTCAGCGAAAAGTATGGTGATCTGCGGCTGGGATTTGTAAATGACCAGCCTTGGGGACAAGGAACGAGGATTTGTTATATAGTTTCGGGCTCAATTACCTTTAGTCCATCGATATTCTCGAAATCCTTTGTATTAAGTGTTAGAATATCCAATCCATTTACTAAACAAGTTGCAGCAATTATGGCATCTGGGAGCTTAATTTTATGTCCTTTCCTGATTGATATTGTTTCTTCAATGATTTTATTATCAATTGGATGTAGAATAGAATGATTGATCAGCAGATTAAATTTTTCTTCTTCGTTTTTGTGTAGGTTAGGGTAGCCTAGGAGTTCAATTTTATTAATCACGGAAATGTGGTATTCGGCATCGAAAATATTGGCAATTACATCCATAGATTTAGCGTTCAACCGATTGCCAATATATCCTATGGCAATATTGGTGTCGATTAATATCTTTCGTGCCATTCTGCTCGTTCTCTATCGATGGTTTCGATCATTTCTTTTGCACGATGACTTGAGATTGCCCCTTTTAGTTGTTTTGAGAGATTTTTATTCTTAATCTCTTTTTTAGGTAGCATAATTAAGCCTGCTTGCTCCATACCTATTAAAATGGCCAATGCATCCTGATTGATGATATCTATTTTTAGTGTTTCCATTTTACAAAGCTAAAAAAAGAAATTCAAAGTTTAATGATTCGAAAATTTAATAAGGTGAATATTCACCCTTTCCGTCCGGGACGATCCAAATACAATTTTGTAAATGCTACCGCGGACGGTTGGTGTTTGGTCATTCGTTTTCACCCCTCGGCTCCGCTCGGGGACCGGGGCGCCGCTCCGCGGCTCGAAGTTGCACATGACCAGCATTGTGATCAGGGAAATTGCATTTGACCAACATAGTGGTCGGGGAAATTTGCATTTGACAAGCATTGTGGTCAGGGAATTTGCATTTGTTAGTGCGTTTTCCTTTCATTGCCGTCTGCTTTAGCTGACGGATAATGATTCGAAAATTCAATATGGCTTTAGCCTAAACTGCCCATATTTGGCTAAAGCCGGTTTTGTGTCGATCCTTCTGATCCGTCAGCTAAAGCAGACGGCAATGAAAAAACCGGCCTTCTCCCCCTCCCTTCTCTGTTTCACTGTTTCTCTGTTTCTCTGTTTCAATTCTTCTCCGTTTCTCTGTTTCAATATTTCACTGTAACTGATCGGGCGGACGCAGGCCGCCCCTACATCTCATGTCTCATGTCTCATCTCTCATGTCTCCAAGATCAATCCCACCTACAAATCGAATCAATATAATCCTTCGACCCATCCCTCAACCAACCGTCCAGTTGAGACACGTCTTTGAGTTGCTGGCCCCGCATTCTTGGGACATTGAGGTAAGAACAGGAAAGTTCGGGCAGAGCCGTCATGTCACCCCAAAGTTTTTCAAACTGTGTGACCGGATAAATGTCTTCCTGGCCTTTGCCCCAGCGTTTTTTTACCTCTTTGATGGTGACATAGGTGGGCATCCGGGATGCCATCTTGTAAACTGCTGATTTGACTTTTTCGATATCGACTAAATCATTGCGGTTTAATCCAAACACAGCAAGAAGCTTGTCGATATCTATCCAAAAGGTATTTGAATTGTAATAGCTAAGATTAAACTCGATCTTCTCATCAGGCAGTGCGAGACCTTCCACCAAACGAATCTGTCCGTTTATTTTGGCCAATCCACCGCCGCGGTCGTCCAACTTGCGGGTAATCAATTCTACCGTCATGGCCTTTTGCTGTTGGATATGGTAACCAAGCACAGCAGGATCAGCATTGGCTCCCAAAGTATCAATGTTGTG
>CAIRSO010000485.1 GCA_903881215.1 uncultured Bacteroidia bacterium | reverse complement strand
GTTACATTTGTTGCAAAATACCATGGCATGATTCGTCGAATATTCTCTTTTTTACTTTGCTTTTCTATCCCGGTTTTCATCTTTTCACAGGGCCATACCACGGTCTCAACATCAACTCCAAGGTTGGTTGTCGGATTTGTTATCGAAAATATGCATCCTGATTATATTGATCGTTATTGGGACAAATTTGGAAGTGGCGGATTTAAACGTTTATATACCAATGGATTTATTTGCGCCAATCACCATATCAATAACCTCGTTCAGCGCCCGGCAGTTGGAATGGCTACACTTTATACCGGAACCACTCCCTCTCACCATGGAATAGTCAGCGATAATTGGATTGATCGGTTGAAAAATAAGGAAATAGATTGCATTTCTGATAATTCTTATTCAACCATCGGATCAAATTCAAAACTTGGAGCAAGATCAGCCGCAAAACTGAAGACACCAACCCTCGGTGATCGTCTTAAACTCGTAACGAAAGGGCGAGCCCGGGTTTTTAGCATTGCAATGAATGACTATGCTTCAATATTTTCGGCAGGGCATTCAGGTGATGGTGCCTATTGGTTGGATGACACTTCAGGACATATGATATCAAGTTCCACTTACATGGATAAATATCCTGCATGGGCAACAGAATTCGATAAATTTAAACTGGTTGACAAATATTTGGGAATGACATGGGAAACACTGAATGAGCCGATAACGTATAGCGAAAGTGTTGAAAGTGCATCTTTACATGAAACAGGCTTTCTTGGTAAGTACAATGCTTTCCCGTATGATTTGAGTAAATTGAAGAAGGAGTCGGGTGGGAGCTATGCCATCCTTAAAAGTACACCGTTTGCCAATACCTATTTGAAGGATTTTGCATTACAATTAATTACAAAGGAGCAACTTGGGTATGATTTTATTCCAGATTTGCTAACCATGGTTTTCTCTTCGATGGATAAAGATAATGGGAATTTTGGGCCTTTATCCGTTGAGATGGAGGATACATACCTTCGATTGGACAAAGAGATTGAAGAATTATTAAAATTTATTGAAGACGGCTACGGAACAGATAATGTGCTGTTTTTTCTCACATCGACCTCAAGTGCATCCTATCATTCAGAATATTTAAAGGAAAAATTCAAAATGAATACAGGGGTTTTTAATCCAGAAAGCTCTGTTTCACTGCTAAAATCATTTCTTACTATTAGGTATGGTGAGGGTGATTGGGTCGAGAAATTTTCCTACCAACAATTGTATTTAAACCATGAACTGATAGCAAAGAAAAAGATAAACCTCCATGAAATGCAAGCCGAGACTGCAAGATTCTTAAATCAGTTTGAGGGAATTGCATATGCCAAGGCAGCATTTGAAATTGAGGCAGATAATTTTTCAGGAGGACCTCTTGCCTCATTTCAAAACAATTTTCACATTAAGCGCTCTGGTGATGTTTTGATTCGATATGAAGAGGGGTGGATGCCTGTTGAGAAATATAAAGCCATAGATTATACAGACAACGATCAGGTGCCTTTGGTATGGTATGGTGCCGGCGTGAAAAAAGGTACTACCTTCAAACTGACAGATGCCACTGATGTTGTCCCAACTATTTGCGCCATGTTAGGGATTGTTCCCCCGGGAAGTTCCACCGGTGGTGTCATAGAAGAAATCCTTCCTAATCATTGAGAAAGGATATTGGCAGACTGAAATGAGTTAGATGAAAAATACCAGCATACCACCAACTGCAAGGAATGCCCCAATAACCTCTTTCCAGTTTAATTTTTCCTTTAAAAATATAACAGAAGGCAATAATATAAATACGGGTACTGTTGCAATGAGTGTTGAGGCAATACCGACTTTTGTATGTTGAAAAGCAAGTAGACTTAAAGACACCCCAAGGAACGGGCCAAAGAACGAGCCTACCAGGAGTGGTTTGAGTGCTTTTTGATGTAAAATGGAGGTCTTGACCTTTCTCCAATTTCTTGAGATGCTGATAATCAAAACAAAGCCAATTATCCCGGTAATGGTTCTTATTTGGGAAGAAGCAAAAGGGTCATAACTGCCCATTCCCAATTTTGAGAATACTGCCCCAATTCCCTGACCTGCAGCCCCACCAAAAGCCAGCAATAATCCTTTTATTGGATAATTTAACCCATGGGTCATTTTCTCATCCACTTCCTCCCTTTTGAGAATGACAATAGCAATACCTGAAAGGACGAGGATCATGCCAAGGAGGTTGAGCCAGGTAAAGCTTTCATGTAACACAAGGACGCCAAATATGGTTGCAATCGGGGGTGCAAGAGACATGATAAGCATAGATACTTTTGCCGACAGATAGGAGTAGGAGGAAAACAGAAAATAATCTCCTAGAACGAAACCAATAAGTCCGGAGATAGAGAGCCATTTCCAGGATTCCGGCGTTGCATCGGACGGAAGCCACAGACCTCTCATTACTTTCGACCAGATCATATACATAACCATCGCGAATAAGAGTCTGAAGAGGTTAACTGTCAGGGAACCTGCTCGTCGGGTTGCTATTGAAAAGGTTAAGGCAGAAACAGTCCAGCATATAGCAGTCAGGATTGCAGTGATTTCCCCTAGATGATTTAATTGCATAAATATTTTATGATTGGCCTAAATGTATTTGATTTCAGAAGTTTTCAGAAATCGTGAAACAACTTCTTGATGGATTAGTCTATAATATTAATTGCATTGTGCCAACAACGCCAAATTTTGACCCGGAGTTGTTCAAATCATTGTATCTCCAAACCCCCACAATTTTAAATACTTTGAAAACGTTTTCCAACCCAAGAGAGAATTCAGTATAAGGATTATTATTCAGGCTTTTCATACCTGTTGGGAAGAGCATCTCATTGTGTTTAGTAGGGTCATAATTTCCAATGACGGAGCGTACCCCCGCAAGCTCTCTCCATTTTAGCCTGCGGAATAGTGGTATCTTGTTCAGAAAGTATCCTTGAAAATGATGTTCTAATGATAAGGAAAGATATGTATCGCTGACATATTCCTGCATATTCATCATGTTAAATGAATAAAAGTCATAAGCGTAAGTGTCATTTCCTTCATGAATCTTCATTAATGGGAACGGTACGTTGCCCCAGATTTTTCCTGCCTGGATAGTGTAGTAAGTAAACCCAAATGGATTTAGCATTAATTTTTGATTAATCTGTGCCTCCATTTTGTAATAGTCATACTCTCCATCCAACAGACCTTTAATTCCTGCTGACAGCGTAAGATTGAAAATAGGTTTTGAATTTCCAAATGTTGATCGTTCAAATCCATCCTGAACGTAATATTCATTTGGGGCGTAGCGGGTGTTTATACTAAACTCAGTTGCTCCAATCGACGGGATCAAATTACCGTTGGGTGATTCGAATTTCACATATGGGGCCGTGTAGAATTTCATTCTATTGAAACTAAAGGTATTCGTTAATCCAGCCACCCATTCTTTTTCGTAATTTATCGATAATCTGTCAACAAGGTTTAATTTATTATAGGGAACCTTATTAAGCAGAGTATTTAAAATATTGTCAATCATGAAGGCATTCTTGCTCTTCCCAAAAATCTCATAGTCGTGTTTGTATTGAACAGCCAAATAATCTTTCGGTTTTTTTGAAAAATAGTACTCAAAACCTCCGCTATATTTATATGCCTGGTCTTTAGAGCCATAGGCCATATATCCATTTAGCCTGATATTTTTGTTAAATTTCACGGTGGTTCGTGCACCGAATTTAAACCTATTGCCCTCTACCGGATTATTGGAGTAAAAGGAATAATACTGTCCAAGTTCTATCTTACCAAGATCCCGATAACCATAATAAAACATATAAATATATTCAGCAGTTGTTTTGTAGAGCGGTACGTGCTTGATGGAATCAACCATTTTGTAAATTCCAAGCTCCCTTTTCTGAAGTTCAATAGGTCTGGAGTTTTCCCAAAATTTTTCATCTTTGTCCATGGCATCGTCATGAACAGTGATACGTTCATTGGCTTCCAGCTTGACTCCCATTGGTTCACCAAAAGTAAAGTCCTGGTAAAAATTGGCCTTTCTTCCGATAACTCCAATCCTTTTGGATTTTTGATCCTTCTGGATATCGACATCCAACACAATTATTTCATTTTTAGGAGTCCATCTTCCATCGACAAAGTCGTATTCGACAGAATATTTAAAATTGTTGACGAAGTTGATATTGGCTTTTTCTGAGAGTTGCATATCAATTTTTGTCAGCGCATAACTGCCGGACTCTACCCACATCTTCCCTTTAAATGTGGGACTTTGCAATGACTTTGGCTTAAAAGAAAGTTCGTAATATTTTTTGCCATCCTTGAAAGTGCTGTCAATCAAGTAATATTTGTAAAACTGCAAGCCCAGCGAATTTATGGGCGACACCAATCCAACATCGCGAATTATCAGGTAGTTATCGTAAGGGCTTAATCCTTCATAAACCTTTCCTGTAAATTTGGAGATCATATTGGAGGTCATTCCCGAGGCTTTGTTGGCCAAAATTTCTTCCCGATCTTTTACAGTTCCCTCTGCATGATAATAATTGGAAAAGGTTTCAGAAAAGAAAACTGGTAAAAATGCTTTCCCTTCGGTCTTAAGTGAGTCGATATAATCAAAAACAAAATCAAAAGATTTTAGCAATTTCTTTGTTCTTAGCGATTTGTCTATGTTCTTGAGGTCGACTTCAGTTTTCGAGTAAAGTTTGCTGTGCCAGGAAGGGAAAAATGCCGGATTATTCTCCTTTTTATGGTCAATGATTTTTCTTAAGAGGGGGATCGCAGGGTTTTCTCCGGGCCGGACGACAACTTCTCCTGTCATGATCATGTCCTCTTCCAGTGAAATATTCAGATTTTCAGTCTGTTTAAGTCTTACGGGTACTTCTGTTTTTTTGTAGCCGATAGAGGAGACTTCAATAGAATTTGTTGGAGTCAGGGTACTTAGATTAAAATTGCCATTCAAATCAGACATTGTTCCAATGTATGTCCCTTTGAAAACAATGGTTGCATAAGGAATTGGAAGGCCAGTCTTAATTTCGGTAATCTTTCCGGTAACAATAGTTCTTTGTGCCATTGATAACTGAAAGGAAAGCAGGAAAACCACAATAACCAGCGAGATGAATTTGCTCATATAATGTTCTCCTGATCTTTATTTATGATCATAAAATCGCGTATTAATAAATGAACAGAATCTTTATTATTCAAAAGAAGGGTACTGTCAAAATCTACCTTAAGGATTGAACTGTCCCACTTTCCATTGACATCGAAGTGAGAAAATGGTTTAAAAACTTGTTGCACCTGTTATTATTTACGGTAAGAAACCTAAATTGTTTGGAAATGCCTAAATTTATGAAGAAGGATTCCGGCCAGCTTAAAATAAAAGCTCTATTTTTGAAGCATTAAGTTGATTGTTTTATAAATTTTATCAATTTTGGTGAAACATTGTTCATTACAAATTCCATAGACGATGAGACTAATTATATTACCCGAACCTAAAAGTGTAGCCAAATGGTCTGCAAATTACATCGCTCATAAAATATTATGTGCCAATCCGACCCCGGAAAACCCTTTTGTATTGGGGTTGCCTACAGGCAGCACTCCTCTGGGGACTTACGTTGAGCTGATTAAGCTGCACAAAGAGGGCAAAGTTTCTTTTCAAAATGTCATCAGTTTTAATATGGATGAATATGTAGGGATTCACAAAAATCACCCTCAAAGTTACCATACTTTCATGTGGGATAATTTTTTCAGTCACATTGATATCAAACCTGCCAATGTTAATCTTTTAGATGGCAATGCTCCTGATTTGAGAATGGAATGCAGTCGGTACGAGGCCAAGATCAAATCAGTTGGCGGAATTGATCTTTTTCTTGGCGGTGTAGGTGCGGATGGTCATATTGCATTCAATGAGCCTGGCTCAAGTTTAACTTCAAGAACCCGAGATAAGGCTTTAAATACAGACACTAAAATTGTAAACAGCCGGTTTTTCAACAATGATGTAAATCAGGTTCCAAAAATTGCCTTGACTGTTGGCGTTGGTACAATCATGGACGCTCAGGAGGTGCTCATTATAGTTACCGGACATAACAAATCCCGCGCTTTGCACAAAGCTGTTGAAGGTGCTATCAATCATATGTGGACTATCTCCGCTTTGCAGCTTCATTCACATGGCATGATTGTAAGTGATGAAG
>CAIRSO010000484.1 GCA_903881215.1 uncultured Bacteroidia bacterium | reverse complement strand
GAAATTTTCATCCCTGCATTGTTTCAAATAATTTGGTTCAATAATGAATAAGTTAAACTCGCAAGTTCGATTTTACTAAAGATTATGCAGTAGATGTATACCGTTTGCCACAACTAGGACAGCCCCCTAAACCCCCGAAGGGAGATTTAAGGAAAAACGCCGCATTCATTGATTTGAATGCGGCGTTTTTTGAAAATAAACAATTCAATAGTCGTAGGTAATTTTTTTAATAAGGGGAATAATATTTATTTTATGCTAAACACAGTGCGTCAATTTCCATCAAAGGAATTCTTAGGTCAATATTTATAGCTTTTCCAATAGTAACTTCGCATACACAAATCTGACTATTGTTAGTCATTTCACCCAAAACCCCATTAATCAGTTGACCATTAGTAAGTCTCAGAATACATTTTTCACCGTTAAATTCTTTTATTATTGGTACTAATTCATTTGTTTTCATGTTAAATTATTTAATTTAAGTGGATAGGTTTTCTATTTATCAGTTGCTTTGTGATATTTGTAAGCGATATTTCCCTCTTAGAATTATTGTTACAGATGTACTTTTATTAATGAAATAGCTACATCTTATCCAACGTTTAGGTGGTTGGATAAGATGTAATTTTGATGTGCTATCTCTTGTAAACAATACTAATGCAGTGTTAATTATAAGATTTTAAAATTCTGTGCAGCAACAACTTAACAATTAATTAATACGTCATAAATTGCTTAACAGAACACTAGTTAAGGTAATATATTTTAATGCTCTAGTGTAAGGATAGTAAAAAAATTCACTATCTTTTCACAATTACAAGCGTAGATGTTTGCTTTGTAGAAACACCAGAAGTTGATTCAGTTTGGTTGGCATACAGTGTCAACTTGGTGTCGCTATCTTTTGTAACCGTGTAATTTAAGAAATTATGCATTCCTTCAATATAGGTAAGCGTTTTCCCATCATCCGATAATATCCATGATAGACCTTGTTTAGTGTCGTTATTATCACTGCAATTAACAGCGCCGTATTTAATGTCAATTTTCCCGTTTGGATTAAATGTCAAACGGTCATCTTTCTGGCAATCTAGCATATAAGTGGTCTTGTCTTGTAATACTGTACCTGAGATTGTTTGGTAAATGGTCTTTGTTTCCGACTCAAAATACCAGTATCCAGCCAGCAACATTTTTTTAATTGGATTTACATCTACTGTAACAGCCATCGACACAGTGTCCATTGATTTCAAATCATCTTTTTCGTCAATTATTTTATCGGCATTCTTATCGGCGTAGTCTTCGTTGAATGTCAATAATTGAACTTTATAGATTCCAACTTTTGCATATTTGTGAGTGGGAGTCATACTTGTTGAAGTTTCACCATCCCCAAATCTCCATAAGTAAGCAGTAGCATTCTTTGAAGTATTGGTAAATGTAACATCCCCATTTACAACAATATCCGTTGTGGGAGCAAAAGTAAAAGCAGCATCCGATTTCGAAAAACCAACCGTAATTGTTTGAGAAATGGTATCCGAAGTGGCTAGTGCATCATTGATGTTGAGCACACCGTCCTTGTTTAGGTCTGAAAGTTCTACGCTTCCCACTAATAATAAAACCTTGTACGTTCCTGATTTTTTGTAGGTATGTGTGTTTGAATACAATGAACCGTAAGTGCCGTCGCCATAACTCCAGAAATATCCTTTTGCATTTAGAGTGCTACTGGTAAATTTTACATCCATACCCGTTAGGATACTGTCTTTGGGGGATAAAAAGAAACCCGCTTTAAGTTTTGCATTTTCTGATACTACTGGATCTTTTTCTGAGCCACAAGAAACTAACACTAATGCGCTAAAAGACAAGACTGCGCTTAGTAAAATAAGATACTTTTTCATTGAT
>CAIRSO010000483.1 GCA_903881215.1 uncultured Bacteroidia bacterium | reverse complement strand
GGAGCACTTTATCAGTTTAGTGTTTTTGGTATTGTTCAGGAGGGAGCTTCCAATGGGTTAGTTCAAAGGTGTTGGCCTGTTTTTATTCTGGTTTGTTTGGTCTTGATCATTCTGAATCTGATCATTTTGAATTTTAAGCGAAGGACAACACAGATAAAGCTATCTTATGTTGTCATTTTCCTGATGATATGTTTAACTGGCTTGGTCTATTTTTATGTAAGTAGCAACAACCTTGGTGGTACATATGCCTTTAAACTATATGCAAGTTTTCCTTTAGAGGCTGCGATCTTTGTATTTCTGGCAATAAGGGGCATTGTAAAGGATGAAAATCTGGTAAAATCAATCGACAGAATTCGCTAGAATAATTGAGATAATTGAGCAGCTATTTTATTGAGAAACAGTTCATCTTGTTTGGTGAAGGGGGCAAATGCATGTGAATCAATGTCGATCTCGGCAACAAAGTGACCATTCTTAATGATTGGAACCACGATCTCGCTTTGAACATCCAGGCTGCAAGCCAAATAATTATCCTGCTCAGAAACATCCTGGACAATCATAGTTTTCTTACTTTCGGCAACTTGACCGCAAATCCCTTTTCCAACCGGGATATGTGTATGATCTGTAGAAGCACCCGTGAAAGGACCTAAAACCAGTTCGTTTTTTTGAGCGTCCAGCAAATAAAACCCAACCCAATTATAATGTGAAACTTCTGAGTGCAAAAGTTCTGAGGTTTTCTTCAATAAACTAATAAGTACTTCATTTTGAACCTTGAGCTCTTCAAATTTCAAATACAAAGTTGAAAAGAGATGTTCCATTGTTCCCCTTATTTAATCTTTATTTCGTTCTCGTAAGTAATTTTTTCACAGTAGTAGCACTTCATCTCAATAGGTTTATCATTGATAATCTGAAACCTGGTATATACATTTTCAGCATTTGTGATACATTTTGGATTGAAACAACGCACAATGCCATTTACTTGTTCTGGTATCTGGACAACCCGTTTCTCTACAACTTCATAATTCCGAATTATATTCAACTTAGCGTTGGGAGCAACCAAAGCGATTTTATTTACCTCTTCGTCTTCAAAATATCTGTTGGCAATTTTTATAATAGCCTTCGTGCCCATCACTTTGCTGTCAAGGTTATTACCAAAAGTTACCATGTTGTCAAACTGGTCAAGCTTTAATATCTGAACTACCTTAAAAAGAGCTTTTGTTGGAATGTGGTCTATCACTGTTCCGTCTTTTATGGCGCTAACATTTAATTGCTTTTGCATAATAATTGCTTATAAGAGGTTTAACAAATGGGAAATGATCGCCATGCGTGTGTAAACGCCATTTTTGGCCTGAGTGAAATAGTAAGCCTTTGGATTGCCATCAACATTTGTATGTATTTCGTTGATTCTTGGCAGCGGATGCAGTATTTTGACATTGGGTTTGGTATTTTCCAACATCTCATTTTTCAGGATATAGACATTCTTGACCTTCTCATATTCAACAGGATCAATGAACCTTTCTTTTTGAACACGAGTCATATAGATGATATCTGCTTGATTGATAATATTGTTAAACTCAAGGTGTTCAAAATAACGAATTCCCTTGTTGGATAGATATAACTTGTATTCATCCGGCATTGCCAGTTCTGGTGGTGCTACGAAATTGAAGATTGGATTTTTAAATTGAGACATGGCCATCAGCAAGCTATGTACAGTCCTTCCATATTTTAAATCTCCCACAAGGAAAAGATTGATATCATTTAACCTTCCCTGGGTTTTCATGATTGAATACATGTCCAACAGCGTTTGACTTGGATGTTGGTTGGCTCCATCTCCGGCATTGATTACAGGTACATCTGATACTTCAGCGGCATATCGTGCACTTCCTTCCAGAGGATGCCTCATAATGATCAGATCGGCATAATTGCTTACCATTTTGATCGTGTCGTGGAGCGTCTCGCCTTTTGAAACACTGGAAGAATTTGAATCAGAAAATCCAATTATCTTTCCTCCCAACCTGTTAATAGCAGTTTCAAAGCTTAATCGGGTACGGGTAGAAGGTTCAAAAAAAAGTGTTGCTATCACTTTCCCTTTCAACAAGGATTGATTTGGATTGTCTTCAAACTTTTGAGAGAGCTCCATGATCCTTAAATATTCTTCTTTCGAAAAATCTGTGATGGAGATTAAATTCTTTTTGTTCATTTTTTTCAGTTATAGATTGAGGTTCTTACTCACCAATTATTTTACATTCAAATGCACCTTCAATTTTAGCAATTTTTAATTCAATTTCCTCGCGCCTTCCAGATCTTACCTTAATATGGATATAACACTGAAGATCGAAATGAGAGTTTACTATTTCTAGCTGCTCCTCTTTGATCAGATGCATCAGATTGTTCATGGCCGAGTAATCAAATAGGATCTCCATTAGATGTTCGACAGTTCGGGTAACTATTAAGGCATTGGCAATAGCGTCAATGGCAGCCTGTTTATAGGCATTAATTAGTCCGCTGACGCCAAGCAATGTTCCTCCGAAATACCGGATTACTACCAACAATATATTGGTTAACTTGTGGGATTGAATTTGTGCAAATATTGGACGACCTGCAGTTCCGGACGGTTCACCATCATCATTGACCCTGTACCTCTCCTGATTGGCTCCAAGGCTCCAGGCATAACAACAGTGCCGTGCAGAGAAATGTTCCTTTCTGATACCTGAGATAATTTCCTTAATCATTTCCTCATTTTGAACAGGAAAAGCCATTGAAATAAATCTGCTGCCTTTTTCCTTGTACAAGCCCTCGGAAGATTGAACAATTGTCTGATAGGTATCAGTCACCATTAAATTAGAATTAGAATACTGACTCTTAATGTTATAAAATAAAAAAAGCAAACTTGTCAGTCTGCTTCTTCGAAAATTACATTTTCAATTTATTTTCTATCTCATCAATACTTAGTCTGAAATTTTTATCGATCTCTTTCAAATTGGTTACTGTCCTACAGGCATGAAGCACCGTAGCGTGGTCTTTACCTCCAATCTGAGACCCAATAGATGCAAGTGAAGATTGAGTGAGATTTTTTGAAAAGTACATGGCAATTTGTCTTGCCTGCACAATCTCTCTTTTGCGTGTTTTGACTGAGAGAGAATCAACCGGGATGCAAAAGTAATCTGAGACAACTTTAGATATATAATCTATGGTTAACTCTCTTTTGGTGTTATTAACCAGCTTATTAATCATCTTAATAGCCAGATCGAGTGTTATTTCCTTTTTGTTCAGTGTAGCCTGGGCCAACAATGAAATCAAAGCACCTTCTAACTCCCTGACATTGCTGCTTATGTGAGAAGCAAGATATTCCAATACTTCTTCAGAAATGATAAT
>CAIRSO010000482.1 GCA_903881215.1 uncultured Bacteroidia bacterium | reverse complement strand
TTTGGATATGGGAGGCAGGATGCTCTATTTTAATTCAGTTGTTACCAACAGACTGGGTTACACAGTTAATGAATTATTACACGAGCATGTATTAAAAGTGCATCTTCCTGATAAGCATGAAGAAGCAACTCAGAAAATTGAGGGTATGTTGCGCGGTGACGAAGAGGTTTGCAGGGTCCCATTATTTTGTAAAGATGCAACGGAGATTCCTGTTGAAACAAAAGTGAAGAAAGGAACCTGGAGCGGGAAAGATGTGCTTATAGGTATAAGCCGGGATACAACTGAGCGAAGGAGATATGAAAAACAAATAAAACAAAATGCCGAGAGGCTGGAGTTGGCTCTGCTGGCAAGCGATGCCGGGCTATGGGACTGGAACCTGAAAACCAATGAATTGGTATTGAACGATAAGTGGTTTGCAATGCGTGGGTTTGAAATCGGTCAGCCTGTCAATAATCTGGAAACATGGGAAACCCTTTTACATCCTGACGACAAAAAGGCAACAATGATTTCCCTGAATAATCATCTGGAGAATAAAACGCCATTTTATCAGGCAGAATACCGCTCACTTACCAAATCTGGTGATTTTATCTGGATACTGGATACCGGTAAAATAGTGGAATATGATTTTGAGGGAAAATTTAGAGCACTGGTCGGCAAAACCAACACGTCAATTCAAAAAGAGCTTGAAGATGATTTCCCTCATTTGCCTTTGGGGTGCACAATAAATTTAGAGAGAAAAGCTAAAGATTTCATTTTACAGAACATTCGTAATGCAACTTCATTAAACATAAATCAATTGCTCAATAAAATTCGAAATTTTAAATACCAAACTTCTTTGCCTCTCACATTAAAAAATTTTTCAAGCTTTTATCACATTCCTCTTCAGTTAATATATAAGAAAGGGAATTGGATGAGATTATGCGTAATGGCGGAACAGGAATCTGATTATTCTCTAACCAATGAGAAAGAAATTCATAGAGCAATAAGCAAGAAGTGGTTATCATGTAATTCGAATTCTTATTTCCAATTTATTTTATCTTTAGCGCAAAAGGATTTTAAAATCAGGTTCAACAACTTAAAGTAATGAAGAAAAATTAATGTGTTTGATGCTGCATTATGATGTATGGCAAACTGCTGGAGGCTTTAATTCAATTGAAGAAAGCATTCATGCAATTGGACAGAATAAAACCCTGACAAATGAGATAATTGAAGTGCTTGAAATCCTAATTGATAGAATAGATTTTTTAGAAATAGATTTTTCCTTTTGTTATTCACAACCACTAAAAGTTCATGGTCGATATACGAGGGAGCAAATTTTAGCAGCATTTGGAGATAGTACATTTCAAAGGAAATCGAGTAATAGAGAAGGAGTTGTATATCTTGAAAATATTAAATCGGAGCTGCTTTTAATAACACTCGAAAAGACTGAAGAGAATTATTCCCCAACGACAATGTATAATGACTATGCGATTAATGAATGCTTATTTCATTGGCAATCACAGAATTCCTCAAAACCTGATATTGGCAAAGGATTATCATATATAACTCATCAATTGAATGATAAATCAATTTTACTTTTTATTAGAGAGAAGAATACGGACGAATTTGGGAATACGATTGGATATGTTTTCTTGGGACTGGCAAACTATAAAGATCACTATGGATCAAAACCAATGAGTATTAATTGGGCTTTAAAAGAACCAATTCCTCCTTTCCTCTGGAAAACTTCGGCGAAGATGGCTCTAGGCTAGTTGAATATGATTTTCCGAAATAGTAGAAACACAAAATTGAATTTAAAAGACCGAGAAAATTATGTTGTCTTTGGATAATATCGCTTATCTAGTATAAAAGGTATTTGTTTATTATGGTCCAATCCCCAAACTTCTCCGATCCAAACAAAATCAGCTCCCCTTCAAACTCGTCGGCTCCGTTCTTTTTGCGGTCGTCGATCAGGTAGTCCCCTTTGTTTAGGTCTTTCCTGTGAGAGATGATCAAACGCTTGTAGCCTTTCTCTCCAAGGTTTTTTTTTACCCATAAGCATTTGTCAGTCCAGGCAGATGGGTTGTTCCAGGGGGCTGTGGAAAGGATAAAAGTATCGTACTGTTCAGCCAGCAAATTGAAGGATTCGATGGCGCCTTCGAGGGGATCCATCAGGGAAAATATTCCGGGAACTTCATCATAGTTGCCGGAATATTGCTCTCGCGTGGCGGCATCCAATTTCAAAATTCCGGACTCAAAATCCACCAACACATTGTCCATGTCGATGTAGAGTATTTTCTTCATTGGGATGATTGATTGTTATTGATTTTGTGAACAAGCAATAGGATTTTACCTAAAAATCCTTCATACATACGTTGCAATGGTGAATAGGATTCTCGTCCGTTATGCAGCATCCACCTAAAATAACTTTTCCTATATCTACCAACGGTTGCAATTTCTCGGGGGAAAGGGGCAATCCATAAAGGTAGGTGGCTATGCTGTTGGAGCCACATTGGGGACAAATCGCGGCTTCCCCAATTATTTCAAAATTCCTCA
>CAIRSO010000481.1 GCA_903881215.1 uncultured Bacteroidia bacterium | reverse complement strand
GTTCATCGTGCTGGCTTACTATCTCTGGCCGGCACGAAGGACACCACCCCCAACCCCTCCCCAAAACAGGGAGGGGAGGACCTCACCCCCAACCCCTCTCCTTGGAGGAGAGGGGAGCGCCTGCACCAGGAATGAGGGGGGAAATTCTTTTCAGTGGATTTGGCTGGCGCTGGCGAGTGTGGCCTATTACCTGTCGTTTATCCCTATCTTTTTCGCAGTGATTGCGTTCGATTACAATCTGGTGACCGCCAGTACAAATATGATGTTATAATGAAATGAAGGGGTCGAAATGTTCAGCCATCATGAAAATTATTCTTGTCCATTATAAATGAAAGAAAATCAACACATAGAATACAAATCCAATTTCAGCGATGCGGTTATTGAAACGCTTGTGGCATTTGCTAACAGTAAAGGCGGAAGAGTGTTGATTGGAATAGATGATAATGGCAGCCCTAATCCAAATTTCACATTTGGTAAAGAAACATTACAGAATTGGATAAATGAGATAAAAGTAAAAACGCAACCTTCTATTATTCCTGATCTGGAAATTATTGATTATCAAAAAAACCAAATCGTTGAGTTGGCCATTCAGGAATTTCCTTTAAAGCCTGTTTCATTTAAAGGTCGGTATTACAAAAGAGTAAAAAATTCCAATCATCAGTTATCGGTACTGGAGATTGCTGATTTGAGTATGCAGTCATTGCAAGTTTCGTGGGATTCATATCCAGCGCCTAATCACTGTGTTGATGACATTGATTTGAAAAAAGCAGAGAAATTCATTCAGAAAGTCAATGCTACTGGTCGGTTTAAATTAGAAGGAACGATTATTGAAAACCTGGAAAAGCTTAGATTAATTTCAAAAAACAACATCACTAATGCAGCTAATCTTCTTTTTGCGAAAGAAGACACCTCATTTAATGTGCATTTAGGCCGGTTCAAAACCCCGTCCTATATCATTGACGATAAAATGTTGAGAGGCACATTGTTTGAAGTTGTTGAAGAAACAATGAAATATCTGATCTCGCAAATTAAAGTTGCTTTTGAAATTACCGGAAAAACCACGCAACGAACCGAAATTTTTGAATATCCTTTGCCGGCATTGAGGGAACTGGTTTTAAATGCGCTGATCCATCGCGATTATCTAAGCCCCATTGATGTTCAGATTAAAATTTTTGATCAATCCATCAGTATATTTAACCCAAGCGGGTTATATGGGAATCTTACAATTGAAGACCTTAAAACAGACAACTACAGGGCAAGTACACGAAATAAACTGATAGCGGAGGCATTTTATTTAACCAAAGATATTGAAAAATATGGCAGTGGTTTTATCCGCATCAGAAAAGCCATTTCTGACTACCCTACTATGAAATTTGAATATAAAGAAATCGCAAACGGCTTTTTAGTTTCGCTAAATTACACAAAGCAAAAAACCATTACCCATATTGAAACCGTTGATAATGTCACCGATGATGTCACCGATGATGTCACCGATGATGTCACCGATGATGTC
>CAIRSO010000480.1 GCA_903881215.1 uncultured Bacteroidia bacterium | reverse complement strand
GACATCATCGTTCTTAACCTTTCCAAAACCTCCAAGTCTCCTGTAATCACTGTGAAGAATCTCGGAGAAGGAGCGGGTTGAAGCAGTAAAAGGCATGGTATGGTGAACAAAAGGAAAAGCAACGGGTGTGTTGGGCAACTTAGGACCATAAGCCGTCTTGCTGACAAACAGATAATCACCTACCATCATGGACTTTTCCATTGAAGAGGTAGGGATGGTATAAGCTTCTATGAAAAAAAGGCGAATAAATGTTGCGGCGATCACAGCAAAAATAATGGCATCAACCCATTCGACCACTTTGGTTTGCTTGCCATCTACAGGGTTTTTCTTTTTCCAGAAAGTCCAGTGCACTTTTTCGGTGATGTACATGTCGAAAATGATGCCCAATCCTATCAACCACCAGAAATTGCTGAGCCAAATCACCCAAAGCAAATACAAACCTGCAACAACACCAAATTGAATCCATTGGCTTTTTGAAACGTCCTTAAACATAATATTACCAGTTATAATTTTAACAAATCAGACATGTTGAATATTCCTTTTTTGCCATTGCAAAATTCGGCAGCCAGCACAGCACCAATGGCAAATCCTTTTCTGCTATAGGCATTGTGGGTGATTTCGAGGTAATCGACTTCGGAATCATATTTTACAGAATGCAAACCAGGATACGGGTCTTTTCGTATGGCCTGAATATGAAGCTCATCCTTGCTTTTTGGCTGTTCGATGGTCCATGATTTTTTAGTATCCATAGCGTCAAGAATTCCTTCTGCCAATGTGATGGCTGTCCCACTTGGCGCATCCAATTTCTGGGTATGGTGAATTTCTGTCATCGAAACATCGTATTGTGGAAAAGGATTCATCATTCTGGCAAGAATCTTGTTCAGTTCGAAAAACAGGTTCACACCCAGGCTAAAGTTTGAGGCATAGAAAAAGCAGCCTTCCTTTGACAGGCAATCCTTTTCGATGGCAGGTCTTTGATCCAGCCATCCTGTGGTTCCACTTACGACAGGCACCCCGGCTTCAAAACATTTTCTGTAATTTGAAATGGCAGTTGCCGGAGTAGTGAATTCGATGGCAACATCAGCTTTTGAAAGGTTTTCGGGAGTGAGATCATTTTGGTTGTTGATATCGATCTTCAATACTACTGAATGGCCTCTTTCGATTGCTATTTGCTCGATCTCTTTTCCCATTTTTCCGTATCCTATCAATGCAATCCTCATACAAACACTTTACCAAATATGTACAACAACCCTTTAATTAATTACAAAGGTAAGATTTCCCCTGAAAAAATGCTTAACAATTTTCATTCCGGCCAGCGACCGGCCGATTGGCGGGTCACCATCCAGCCCGGATATTCAGGAGTGAGGGAACTTGCATCGGTGAGTTTCTGTAGCTCTTCGGAGGTTAATTCGAGGTTAGCAGAAGCTATGTTATCGTTCAATTGTAAAAGATTTTTGGCACCTATGATGGTACTGGTCATCCCCGGTTGCCTGATCACCCAGTTCAATGCCACATTGGCTATCGAGACGTTGTGATGCTGTCCGATTTCTGCCATAAGGTTGATAAGGTCATAGGCTTTTTGCTTGTTGATAGGAGGAAAATCAAACGCATCGCGTCTACTGTCGCCTGCTTTTTCATTGTGTCGTGTATATTTGCCGGAGAGGAATCCTCCGGCCAAGGGGCTCCAGGGCATGATACCTATATTCTCGTTAATGGCCATTGGAATGATTTCCCGCTCAATATCACGACTGGCAATGGTGTAGTAATTCTGAGATGCTACAAATTTTGTCCATCCCATTTTATCTGCATAGGCGTTGGCCTTCATCATCATCCATGCCGGATGGTTACTCACACCCAGGTAACGCACCTTGCCCGAGCGTACCACATCTTCCAGTCCGCGCATGGTCTCCTCCAGTGGTGTGATCGGATCCACCCCATGGATGTAAAGAAGATCAATGTGTGATAAGTTGAGTCTTTGAAGACTATCGTTAACCGAGTCCATAATATGGAGACGGGATAGTCCTACCTGATTGGCACCGGCACCCATTCGTATTCGTACTTTGGTCGCCACAAAAACCTCCTGCCGGGGAATACCCAATTCTTTAAGTGCAATTCCCAGCATGGTTTCAGACAAGCCCTCTGAATAACCATTGGCAGTATCAATGAAGTTGATCCCTTTTTCAACTGAAGTCTTGACAATTTGGTTTACTTCATCCTGTGGTACCTGGCCGATGGCCGTCCAAAATCCCTTGCCACCAAAAGTCATGGTTCCAAGACACAGCTCAGATACCAGAACCCCCGTTTTTCCTAGTTCGTTGTATTTCATGTGTAAATATTTTACTTTTTATACGTTCTTTTTTAACTTTTTGCTGATCTTCATTTTATTTAAACAACCCCTCTAGCCCAAATTTTTTGGCGGCATCCTGCAAAGTTGATTTTGCCTTTTTTGAAAATTCTTTTGCAACCAGATCCTTGGCTTCGGAAATGTCTACCTGAACATCGGGTTTTTTGAAGTTGCCAACCACATTGATTTTGATCGGATATTTGTCGATGTTTTCAGTTCCGGGAACCATACCAATTAGTTTGGTTACATCGGCAGCCAAATCATTTTTATTTACTTTAAAATCGAACTGATAATTCAGGTCGAGTGCCAGGCTCTGACTACCTGAAACAGTTACCTCCTGGTTTGCAACCCTCGTGGTAAAGGGTGAGATGGCTAATGCTCCATTGGTCAGCATGATATTGCTTGCGAAATCATTCACTTTTACATTTGTAAACAGGTCTTTCCTGAAAAATTTGCCGATCTCGGTGAACATGGCATCGCCAACAAGTTCCAAATTTTTTATCGAAATCAAGCCATTTCCGTTTAATGTTTCAAAGTAGGGGGCATAATCTCTTCCCAACTTTCCGCTCAGCGACAAACCTGTGAAAAGGGTTCCCTTGCTGTTACCAGCGACAGGCAATATGTGTCTTACCAAACCGACAGATTGATAGGCGGTTGGCAAATCAAAATCCTTGATGTCAATTTTAAAATTAAAATCGGCAGGTGTCAGTTCTTTGGCTGAATAGACTCCGGACAAGACCATCCTGCCTTTGAGAAGGTTCATAGATAGCTGGTCCAGATTAAGTTTCTGGTCCTTGATGATCAGCTTGCCGGTCGTTCCGCGAATCTCCATTCTGCTGTAAAGCATCCTTTCAACATCTGCCTGAACGGTCAGGTCAACTCTTTCCGGAAGGACATATGGTTCGCGGTTAAGTGTGTCTGCGGGCTGGGCAGTGCCGCCATTCATCAATTGGGTCACATCCAGCAGATCAGATTTTACCTTGATGTTGCCGAGGATGGTTCCATTTTTCAACACATAAGCCCAGTAATTTGAAAAAGTACCATCTACCATGAAATCGCTTTGACCTAGTTTTCCCTTCATGGACGAAATGGTCACCTCTTTTGAGTTGAATACGAAACCGGCAGTGGCGACTCCAAGCCTTTCCGGGAACACCGGCGAACGATAAGAGAAATCCCTTACATTGAGAGATCCTTTGGTTTGAAATTTATCGTATTCGCCTTTATCAATTGCTGAGTAGGGTCCGTTGAAATGAATGTTGGCAGTTAGCAATCCTTCAATTTCCATGGAATCTATGGGAATTGTCTTTTTCAGCGAAGAGAAATCAATCTCTCCGATTAACTCTCCCGACAGGAGTGGACTGCTTACCGGAATGGAAACATTCAAATTAGCAATAAGCAGGCGTCCGGCTACCAGGGCCTCCATTCTGGAAATTGAAATTTTAAGTGAATCCAATATCCCCTGTTGTTTACTCAAGCCGGCAACAATTTGGATCTTACTGATCTCGTTTGGCATTGAGGGGTATTTCATCCTGCCGTCAGTCAGTTTTAGATCGGCAGATAGGGCAGGGAAGGTGGCATCAGAATAGGAACCTTTTATCCATCCGTTAAAGGCCAACATACCCCCTTTTTCGTAAGCTTTTAATTTCTGCTGCTGCGCCAGAGGAAGAAATCCTATCAGCTCATTGAGGGTGGAGCCCTTCGATGAAAAGGTGAGGTCATATTGGTCTTCCTTTTCGCCCATTGCAAAGCTGCCCTGTAATTCCAGTGGCAGCTGATTGATCATGAATTTATTGTCGAGAAAGTGGAAATTCATTTGGTCGAAGTTGGCTTGTAGCGTGCCTTCTCCGGATACTTTCATGCCACTGATCAGTTGTTTGCCATTGTATTGAAAAGTGATGCTATCCGTTATACCACTAAATTTCAACTTACTGTCATTGCCTTTCAAATAACCCGAAAGATCGAAATTACCACCCTTAAAACCAGCAATCATCTTTGATCCTTCATCCTGGTAAGAGAGTGATGTGTTGATCAGCTGTATTTTGGATAGTTCTATCTCCATAGCCTTTTTGCCTGGCGTACCGGTCTTTTCACCTGATGGTTTGGTGATATCCCAATTGGCTTTCCCGGTAGGGGAGACCAGAAAATTGAATTGAGGGTTTTTTAGGTTGATTTCTGAAACCGTGATGCCGGTGCTTCTCCATAAGGATGAAAGAGAAACGGCGGTCGACAAGGTTTCAACCTGCATGAGTATCTTTCCGTTAAATTCGTTAATTCCGGTGATACTCAAATCTTTCAGTCGAACTTCCAATTGAGGGAAGCTGCCGAACAAGGAGACTTCAGCCTCTTTGAAGTCAAGTTTTGCCAGGAGTGATTCGTTGGCCATTTGCTTTACGCTGGCAATGATCTTGCCATTAAAGAGAATGGGAATCAAGAGGATGCTTACAATCAAGACTACAGCAATTCCGCCTGCAATCATGAATATTTTGTTTTTGCTCATTTTGTATTTGTTTAATCTTTTGTTTTCTATAAATATATCGTCCCTATGGGACTGGATATGAATTATCATTTTTTGTTTTCTATAAATATATCGTCCCTATGGGACTGGATATGAATTATCATCTTTTGTTTTCTATAAATATATCGTCCCTATGGGACTGGATATGAATTATCATCTTTTGTTTTCTATAAACAATTTTACCTTGGAGGACTGTCTCATAGGGACATAATATTTATAGAAAATTTAATTGTTTTCCATTGAATTATTATATGACAGCATCAATTTTCTCAGCATAAACAAGGCTGTTTGTCCTGTTCTGATAATGTTTCTTTCGCGGTCATTGCCAAAATTGTAAAGTTGTGAGATGACCTCGTCTCCGTGTGCAACTGCGATCCAAACCGTGCCCACCGGTTTTTCCTCTGTTCCTCCACCTGGTCCGGCGATACCTGATGTTGCCACAGAAAAGTCAGTATTCATTAACCGGCAAGCCTCGGTTGCCATTTTTTCTACCACTTCGCGGCTCACTGCTCCGTGCCGGGCAAGCGTTTCCTCGGCAATGCCAAGTAGATTTATTTTAATCTCGTTCGAGTAGGCTACCAACGAACCCTTGAAATAGAGTGAACTCCCCGGGTTTTCTGTAAATAGCCTGGCTATCGCGCCTCCGGTGCAACTTTCAGCAGTTGACACGGTCCATCCCTTTTCTGTCAGAATCTTACCAATAGTCCCTGCCGGGGATTCGTCGTCAAACCCATAGATGTTGGCTTTGATCAATTGTTCCAGAGCCTTGATGCGAACCCCAATCTCTGCCTCCATTTCTGAGTGATCCTTTCCCCTTGCCGACAACCGAAGTCTTACCCCCTGCGGACTAGGCAAATAAGCCAACTTGATGTAATCAGGTAAAGCATCTTCCCAGTCGGCAATTTTTTCGGCCAGCATTGATTCGGGTAAACCCTGTGTCAATACTGTGCGGTGAAAGATGGTAGAGGTTTGAAAACTGTTTCTAAGGTAAGGTAAGACCTCGAATTCCATCAGATATTTCATTTCGTAAGGAACACCCGGCATGAAGATAAAAGAGCATCCATCTTTCTCCAGCAAGAGCCCGGGAGCGGTCCCCAGTTTGTTCTGAAAAATTCTACTGGACTCAGGAACCAATGCCTGATCGCGGTTCAGCCGATTCAGTCCTATCCCTCTCTTGCTAAGCAAATCCTCAATATTTTGAAGTACCTCCGAGCTTGAAATGAGTCTCGTGTTAAAATAGGAACAGATGGTATCCTTCGTCTTATCATCTTTTGTAGGGCCTAATCCGCCTGTGACAAGCACTAGATTTACTCTTTTGGCAGCCTCGGTAAAAGACTCAGTAATGTGTTCCGGATCATCAGAAATACTTGTGATCTGGCGAACGTTTATTCCTTCTTCATTCAATTTCTGGGCCATCCAGGCCGAATTGGTGTCAACGATCTGGCCGATTAGTATTTCGTCGCCAATCGTGATGATATCTATATTCATGAATAACTATTAATTTCAACTGATTTCTTGTTTTTCCCAAGCATTTCTAACTATTTCTTCTTATTTCCACAAATTTCAATCTTCCATTTATATTTCGAATTTTCTTTATCAATTAATCTAAACCAAATCAAACCCGAAAGGATACAAACTCAAACGCATTAATTTAAAGTGCTGTAATCCGAATGGAATACCAACAATAGTGATACAAAGCAATGCACCAAAGAACAGATGAGACAGTGCAATCCAAATTCCGGCAAATATCAACCAGATCAGATTGAGCAAGCAGGAAAGACCTGGAATGGAGCCACCTGTTGATCGTACCGTTTTTCCGAATGGCGCAAGCGTGGCAATGCCGATTTTGAATGCCTGCAATCCCCACGGAATTCCGATGATTGTGCAGCAAAGTATCAATCCGCCCCAGATGTAGCCCAAAAAGGCGCAAAAACCCCCACAAATGATCCAGATAACGTTTCCGATTAAACTCATAGAAGTAGGTTTTAATTGTGTAAAAAATCACACAGTGATGCACCGGGAAAATCTGGAGTTCCGAAGAGTTTTAAAAAATATTCTTTCTCAGTGGAACTCTGTGGCTCCTCATTCTTCCTCTGTGTAATATTTTTAAGGAGTAACATATTGCTAATTTTTTTGTGAAAGTACAAAATGAGAGTCAAAAGACATTTTATTCTTTTCTTTGTTCAGTTTTTTTAACAATAGCATGAGAATATTATTTGTTTGTTTGGGCAATATCTGCCGTTCTCCGGCGGCCGAAGGTGTTTTTAAACATTTGGTTGAGGAAAGTGGACTTGAGAAGGAGATTACCTGTGATTCTGCCGGTACTGCCGGATACCACGAAGGTGAAGGAGCCTACCCGAAAATGAAAAAAATTGCCTTAAAAAGAGGCCACGATCTTACTTCTATCTCTAGACCGGTAAGGCCTAAACGTGATTTTGAGGATTTTGACCTGATTATCGGAATGGATGATCAAAACATTGCCGACCTTACCAGGATGGCTCCGGATGCTAATTCCAGGGCGAAAATCCGGAAAATGACAGATTATTGCACCAGGCTCCGCCATCGTTCAGTTCCCGATCCCTATTATGGTGATAGTTCGGATTATGAACTGGTCATTGATATTTTGGAGGATGCATGCGCGGGATTAATTGAAGTCCTAACTACAGGTAGACACCTGTAGTTAGGACTTCAATTAATTCAACTTTATCAGCCACACATCCGTTACTTTCGATGCCTCCCTCCAGTTAAGAGTGGATTCCTCCGGCTGATCGAAGGTAACATCGATTTTGCCGTCACTTACATATTTTGGATTGAGCGGAAACTCCTTAAACTCTTCGTATCCTTTATTGTATATCGTTGGGGCAACGCGTTCGCCATCCACACGCAGCAAGGCTTCACGATAACCCGCAATCCGGATTAGGTAGCGGCCATTCGGATCCAGGTCATTGTATCTGAGTACAGGGAAATTCTGAAATAGCTGTGTCGACAACCTCCGCCTGCTCAAACCATTTTCCCACCAGGCAACATCGGTGGCATCCTCAGAGAAAGTGAGCACATGACTACTTTTTGAGATATCCGAGATGTTGTCATAGTAACTGCCGGGACCGGGATTTTCCCATTTGGCGATCACTTCCAGCCGGTCCAGCATTTCCTTTTCTGTAGCCATCTTTTCGATTTTCTTGAACTCATCTGCCAGCCACCAACGGTTGTTCAGCGGATAATCGATGAAATCAAGAATCGCACCCCTTTCAGCTCCACTGGCCTGGTATTTCTTGACGCTGGTCTGTAGTCCAACGGATTGCCAGAGAGCTTCACAATAGTTGACAATTTTGGTTCTCAAATCATTGGTGACAGGCTCATTGTCTCCTTTGTTGACAAGCTCCAAGGCCAACTCCATGGTTTTGGAAGCTCCAAGTTTTGGGGCCTGCCACAATACTTCATTGGCTTCACGCTCCAGTTTTTGCTCATAAGCTTTCCTTCTTTTCACGAAAACATCGTAATTGGCACGCATCACCAGCAGTTGCCACCGCCAGTTGTTCCTGAGTTCGGGATGCTGATTTTCCAGATTGTTCCAGAAGGCATAGGTGGCTTCTATTCCGCCGTTCTCCTCTGTCGGACCGACCCAGTTTCGCTCCAGTGCTAAAATTCCATCTGCTCCGGCTTCCGCGACAGCGGATCCGAAAAAGAATCGTGCATATTCGACCAATACATCTCTAACAGGTTTGGCTGGATCCCAGGCCATCTGACTCCAGGTAACTTTGTTCACGTCGTCATGAACGCCATCGGAGTAGGAGAGGAACCCATCGGTAAAGGGCGCGAAACGGTTGTGAATTTTGGCGTAGTAACCCGGTTGCGGATTTGCGACCTCCCTGCCTTCGGTCAAGGCGAATGCCTGGTCCCAGTTAAGGGTCGGATACTGGCAGCGAACCGTGTGCGTCAGATCCGGATAATGCCGGTGCATGTATTTTTTCGGCAGTCTGAAGCGGGTGGCAGCCAGATCCGGACTGCTTGGGCCTGTTACAACACCAGTAAGCCAATTAGGATTTTGTTTTTCAAGGTATTGGTAGAAATAGTCAACCTGCTCGTCAGAAAATCCTTGAAGAGAGATCCACATAGTGGCTTTGGGATGGTATTTTTTCAGCTTTTCTGTTGCGGCCTTCAAAAATGGCATCACATCCTTTGGGTGGTTGCTGCCAGGATCGCCACCGGGGAAGAAAACACCATCCAGATAGGGACAATTTTTGTAATACTCCTCATGCCTCGCCACCTCTTCCTTGAACTTAACGGGATCGGAAAGATCTACATCTGCTGGTATCCAGTCCCAGTGATCCAATCCATATTCGTGACAAATCTCGCTGATTTTGTTGTTCATCACCTCTCGTGGGTATTTCATCACCGGATTGTTTTTTCCGTCATGGAATGGTATGTTTTCGATGCAGTTGGTCCCAAAAAGAGCCAGCTCCCGCAGGTATTTCTCGAATTGATCCATGGTCCAGGAGTCCCAGGAGTTGGCCGTGTTGCGGTATCCTATCTGGTGTCCTCTGATCGGATATTTGGGCGAAGTGGCGATCTCGTTGTCTTTGCCAAACGTAAATAGATTTCGTCCAAGGTTTGCCGTTCTGAGCAGTTGCCCAACGGCAAAAATAATTCCTCTTTGATCGGCTGCAATCAGCCAAAGCACAATTTTCCCATCTCTTTGATCCAAAACCACACGGTAGCCTTCCGGTTTATTCTCCGGTTTATTGTCGGAAAGGTTTTCAGGGACATCCATTCCCAGAAACTTTTTTTCTGAGGAAAGAACCAACGCGAGAATTTGTCCGGCCCCGGAATTATTAGCCTCCTTTAGTTGTAGGCCGGTTCTTTGGGAAATCTCCTCTTTCAGTACCCTGATAGCGGTTTCCCTAACGGGAGATGGTATGCTTTTGGAAGCAAGAATGGATGCTTTGCTGAGGACAACAATCGATCCACTTGAAGCTTTGGGTGCTGAAGGAAGATTTTGATTGCCGTAACTGGATTGCAATGCTCCAATCATCAGGATGGATAACATAAATGTAAATAGGGAAACAAGGCGAAATAACGGCCTGGGGCGCATCGCAGTATTCATAATCAGTAATTTAGTAGTTAATAGAGAGACGTTGATGCT
>CAIRSO010000479.1 GCA_903881215.1 uncultured Bacteroidia bacterium | reverse complement strand
CCCAGATCCGGTAAAGGAAGAATTTACCATCAGGTCAGATTCACCTTCTGAAGAAGTAATGTTGTATCCTTTCGAGGCATATGGCATTATTCCAAATGATCCGGCCCACCATCTTGTGTATGGAATAGCAAAGGTAAGATGATTGAAATTCACATTGTTCCTGGTATTATTACTTGCGGTAGTTTGTGAATAGGTGAATTTAGAATCTATTCCAAATTGCATCATGAAAGTCAGCGAATCAATAGAAGTGTAGGAGGCCGGATTGGCTGTATTAATCTGAAAACTATTTCGTGTGCCGATTCCTATACCACCCATGCCATCACCTTTGCCAAAACTATTTCCACTCATGGTTCCAAATCCGTAACGGGAATAGGGAGAGCTTGTGCTGCTGCTGTTTTGCCCGAACATAACTGTCGGAACGATCAGAATCAAGACGATTGCGAGAAGTTTCAATTTATTGCTTTTCAACATTATATTCAAGAATTCGGTTTAAACCTATGAGTGTGATCTCAAATTTTACAAATATGGGATTTTTTAATCTTCTTTCAAAGAATTGGGCATCTCCACCGGTAAGAACCGGCTGTATATGCGGCATCTTTTTTCGGATCATATCAATTGTTCCGTCGATTTCGAAGACCATGCCATTGATAACACCGGCACGTATTGCCTCTTCTGTCGACTGGCCAATGACCGGAAAATCGTCTGACGCTTTTATTAAGGGTAATTTTTTTGTGAATTCATGTAAGGCACGAAAGCGGCTGGATAATCCCGGAGAGATATTGCCTCCGACAAAAGTACCGTTTCGTTCTATCACGTCAAAAGTTATTGCGGTACCGGCATCAATGACAAGCAGATCTTTTCCGGGATACAACTCCTGAGCGCCAATGGCAGTAGCCAGACGATCCAGTCCAAGTGTTTCGGGTGTTTTATATTGATTCACCAACGGTACTGAAGTATAACTGCTTAGCTCAAGAAAATAGGGAAAACCGGTTTTGAGGAAATTTATTACTATCGGATCAGCAGATGAAACGGATGAAAGGATAACACACTTCAAATTGGTGTATCTGACTTTTAATTCAATAAGCTGTTCGACCAGGAGTTTTTCCACCGTCAAAGATTCCACCATAACTCCGTTCAAAAAGAGCGCTAGTTTCGTACGGCTATTTCCTATGTCAATTACCAGATTCAAAATGTTTCTATTATTATATTCATGCTAATATCCAGTGCAGTAACTGAATGGGTTAATGCTCCGATGGAAATGTAATCCACTCCGGTGGCTGCAACTTCTTTCACCCTTTCGAGGTTCATATTGCCGGATGCTTCAACTTTAGCACGATGGTCGATTATGCCGACACATCTTTTCATCAATTCGTTCGACATGTTGTCCAGCATAATCACATCGGCATTCATGTTCAGCGCTTCCTCTACCTCAGCAACAGTCGTGGTTTCTACCTCGATTTTCATACCGGAAGGTATCTGTTTCCTTATTTGTTCAACCGCATTTTTAATTCCGCCTGCGACTTTGATATGGTTGTCTTTTATCAGGACCATGTCATAAAGGCCAATCCTGTGGTTTTCACCACCGCCTGCCTTTATAGCGTATTTATCCAAAATCCTTAATCCGGGTACGGTCTTTCGGGTATCCAGAATTTTGACATCATAGTTTTTCACTTGTTCAACAAAAAGATTGGTCATGGTGGCAATGCCACTCATTCTTTGGAGGAAGTTGAGGGCAAGCCTTTCCCCTGAAAGCAAGGCCCGATATGATCCACTTATCTCGACCAGGATTGTTCCTTTTTCAACTTTATCTCCATCATTAACAAGTTGATTCCATGAAATCTGAGGAGATAATGACCTGAATACTGCTTCTGCCACTCCCAAACCGGCTATTATTCCGGCAGATTTTGCAACCATCGTGGCTGATCGTTCCATCGTTTCAGGAATGAGCGAATTGGTGGTAATATCTCCGATTCCAATATCTTCATCAAGAGCCTGTTTTATCAGGATTTCCAAATGTTTTATCTTTTGTTCGTCCATTTTATAACTTGTTTCTGACCTCCTCGGTGGTAAGTTTCTTATCCTTTTCCTGAATAATGTGATAAACCATTCGGGCTGATTCTTCAGGAAAATCGGATCTTACATGCCCTCCGCGGCTCTCCTCCCTTTCCAGCGCAGAGACACAAATAAGTCGGCATACCGTCGCGAGTTCATTGATCTTCTTTTCGTTGTAGTCTGTATTGTCCGAAGGGTGCAGCTGAATAATTTCATTTATCCTTGACAGGGCAGCAGTCATCTCTTCCTTGTTCCTCACAATTCCAACCTGGAGGCCCATCAGCAGAGACAGTTCATTTTTAATAGCGAGGTATGATTCGTCGGTGGCATTGTTGAGGTAGACCCTTTCGGACGGAAGAATTTTCACGACAGGCTCTGGTAAGTTTTTCGCTTTGTAAATGATTCTTTTTCCATACACCAGACATTCCAGAAGTGAGTTGCTGGCAAGTCTGTTTGCACCCATAACTCCTGAAGATGCTACTTCACCACAAGCGAATAAGCCGCTTATGTTGGTCTGACCCCAAACATCAGTTCTTACACCTCCAACAGTATAATGGGCCGCCGGAGAAATGGGAATCAGATCATTTGCCAGATCAATTCCAAAGCTGTTTAATTTTGCGTCTATTGAATGAAAACGTTCTTTCAAAAAGGAGGCATCCAAATGTTTCAGGCTTAAGAATACAGTTGAATCTGTCTCCAGCATCCTTTTAAAGATAGCAGAAGCAACTACATCTCTGGGTGCCAACTCAGCCATGGGATGTAGCTCCTGCATAAATCGTTTTCCAAATTTGTCAATCAGGTGAGCCCCTTCCCCTCGTACTGCTTCACTTATCAGGTAAGCATCTTCTCCATCTACAGAGAGTGCCGTGGGGTGAAATTGAATAAATTCCATATCTGCCAATTTAGCTCCGGCTTGCCAGGCAAGGGCAAATCCATCGCCGGTAGCAGTGTATGGATTGGTTGAGCGGGCGTAGATCCGGGATAAGCCTCCGGTAGCAAGGATGGTAGCTTTGGAACTAAAAATTGCATTTTCTCCGGTAGTGTAATCCATAGTCTGGATACCACTGCACACAGCGTTTTGCGTGAAGATCTTAACTGCCGTGGTATATTCAAAAGTTGTAACCTGAGGATTTGATATAATTTTCTGAAGCATGAATCCTGTCATTACTTTGCCGGTCGCATCCCCATCAGCATGAAGAATCCGTCTGTGAGAATGACCACCTTCAAGTCCTAGCAACAATTCCCCATTTGGTTCCTTGTCGAACTCAAGTCCCATGTCGATCATGGCTCGAACTTGCTCAAGACCTTCGTTGACCAGAATAGATACAGCATCATGATCGCAAAGTCCGCGGCCTGCTGTAAGAGTATCGTTGAAATGGTAGATGGGATTGTCGTCTGATCCTATAGCAGCAGCGATACCTCCTTGTGCATGATATGAATTACTTACATCAAGCTCTGATTTTGAAATTAGAGCAACAGTACCATAAGCAGAAGCATGATATGCAGCCAATAGTCCTGCCAGTCCGCTGCCGATCACTACAAAATCAAAATTATATTGCTTCATGAATATGAATGGATACCCTGGCTAAATTGAGCGACAAAAGTAATACTTCTAAGCTAAAATAGGGGAAAGAGCCCCATTTTTGTGAGAAATAGGAGTCAAAGATAGATAGTAATTGCAGAGATTCCGGTTCGTTTAAATTTTGTTAACTAAAAATCTTTGTTACGGATTTTTAAGGACAGTTCATGAAACATTAAAAAAGCCGTTACAATGCATGCAACGGCTTTTTAATAATCTAATACTCGTGACTTATCATGCAGGCATGTCTGGTAAAGACCAAGGTGCACGGTAAGTATGTTTGATCAATTCTGCTGCAAAATCCGATGCAGGAACAGGATCAGTATAGGTTTTATTGAATGTTGGGTGTCCGTCACGGATACTGAATTTATCTTCCATCACAATCTTGATTTTTTCCTCAGCTGTGATATTGGTAAATTTCATGTTTGGACCATCCCATTCCAGTTCCTTGTTAAGTGTTTGAAGGCGGACTGCCAAAACACCCATTACAACCATTTCGTTAAATGGACCTGCCTGACTGAAATCAGAAGCGGTTTTTACTCTTGATGCTGGTGATTCCTTGGCAGCGCGAACCCAATCCATTTCATGGGAAAGAGGGGCAACACGGCGACGGAATTTAGGTGCATTCTCTGGTTTTTCAACTTTGCCGTCCGGACGTAAAATCCATGGATTTACGCCATAACATCCGCAGACCAAAATCCCTTTGGTTCCGTGGAAGAAGACGCCACCGCCTGAATCGTTCGGGTTTTTTCCTGTTGGCCAGGCACTAGGAAGCATGGGTTTGATTCCACCATCGAACCAATAGACATCAACTTGCGGAAGCTTAACTTTCATAGATTTTTTCGGTGTTCTTGCAGGGAATACCAGTTTGACAGATTGTGCACTTGGAGCACAATCCTGAAGTAATAATGTGGAATTTCCCTGTGCTTTAATCGGATATCCTAATTCAAGGCCGACAAAAACCGGATGAAGAATATGGCAGGCCATATCTCCCAATGCGCCTGTTCCATAAGCCCACCAGCCTCGCCAGTTCCAGGGGTGATATATTGGGTTATAAGGAATCACTTTGGCTGGACCGGAAAATAAATCCCAATCAAGTGTATTAGGAACTGATGGAGTTTCTTTAGGTGTATTCAATCCTTGTGGCCAGATAGGACGATCTGTAAAAGCCTCAACTTTAGTTATTTCCCCTATTTCACCGTTGGCAATCCATTCACAGGTAAGATTAACACCTTCTTGTGAAGAACCTTGATTACCCATCTGAGTTGCAACATTGTATTTTGCAGCCAGCTTGGTTAATAACCGTGATTCATAAACAGAATGGGTTAGGGGTTTTTGAACATAAACGCTTTTACCCAAAGTGATGGCGTGTGAAGCAATGATAGCATGCGCATGGTCAGCGGTCGCAACCAAGACTCCATCGATCGATTTGCCCAGTTCGTCGTACATAACTCTCCAGTCCTTATACTTTTTTGCCTCCGGAAAATCTTTGAAGCAGTTGGCCGAATAAGCCCAATCGACATCACACAGACCAACGATGTTTTCAGATTTCAAGTTCTTCAAATTGCCATGTCCCATTCCTCCGACACCAACAGCCGCAATATTAAGCTTGTCGCTTGGAGCCTGGTGTCCCAAACCTGCAATTGTGTTGGAAGGCAGGACTGTAATGGCAGCCGCTGCTGCAGCACCGGTTCCCAAAAATCCCCTTCTAGAAACTTTGTTTTTCTCCTTCATCAGAATAAAATTATTTGGTTAAAAAAAAATTTATAACAGAACTGT
>CAIRSO010000478.1 GCA_903881215.1 uncultured Bacteroidia bacterium | reverse complement strand
TGCACGCCCCCGGATTGGAAACGTGCTCCTCAAACTCCTTCCTGAAATGCCTGATGGCACTTGCAACAGGCCATGCAGCAGCATCTCCCAACGGACAAATTGTATTGCCTTCAATCTTGGCAGATATACTGACCAAAAGGTCTATATCCCTGGTTCTGCCCTGACCATGTTCAATCCTATGCAGGACATTTTCCATCCAACCGGTACCTTCCCGGCATGGGGAACACTGTCCGCAGGATTCGTGGTGATAAAAACGTGCAAAATTCCAGGTATTTCTGACGATACAGGCATCTTCATCGTAAACAATAAAACCGCCGGATCCCAGCATTGTTCCACTCACAAATCCACCTTCAGCAAGCGATTCGTAGGTTAACAATCGTTCTTCTCCGGCAGCAGTCTTCAGGATTAAATCAGCAGGCAAAATTGGTACAGATGAACCACCTGCAACAACCGCTTTTAGTGCCTTACCTCCTTTGATACCGCCACAATAATTGTCACTGTATAGAAATTCCCGTACACTCAAACCCAGTTCTATTTCGTAGACTCCCGGATTATTAATGTTCCCACAGGCAGAGATAAGTTTTGTGCCTGTACTTTTTCCTGTGCCAAAACGGGCATATTCACTACCTCCCTGGCTCACGATAAAGCAAACATTGGCAAGCGTTTCTACATTGTTGACAACCGTCGGACAGCCATACAATCCTACTACAGCAGGGAAAGGTGGCTTGATACGTGGATTTCCACGTTTGCCTTCAAGCGATTCGATAAGTGCTGTCTCCTCGCCACAAATGTAAGCTCCGGCACCTGAATGCACATGAATATCAAGATGAAAGGAGCTTCCCAAAATATTTTTACCAAGAAAGCCGTTTGCATAAGCTTCGCTGATGGCCTCGTTTAAAATGCCAATGATGTATTTGTATTCCCCTCTGACATAAATATACCCGGTATTGGCACCCAAGGCGTAACATGAACAGATCATCCCTTCTATCAAAATATGCGGGATTTTTTCCATGAGGTAACGATCCTTAAATGTACCTGGCTCACTCTCGTCAGCATTGCATATGAGATAGCGGGGATTGTTGGATTTCTTGTCGATAAAGCCCCACTTCATCCCTGCTGGAAATCCTGCTCCACCACGTCCGCGTAATCCCGACTTTTTGACCTCTTCGACCACTTCATCAGGTGTCATCGTTTTCAAAGCCTTCTCGACCGACTGGTAACCACCTGTCGAGCGATACGCTTCAAAGGTGCGAATCCCGGGAACATCAATATTTTTTAAAAGAATTTTTCTTTCCATCGTGATTTTTCGGGCTTTTCTTCTTTCGCTTTCAACCTTAACTCATCAAGGATCTGATCTATTTTTTCTATGGTCAAAAATTCGTGAAATTCAGTATTAATTTGCATCACCGGAGCCGAACCACAAGCCCCCAAACATTCAACTGCCTTTAAAGTAAATAATCCATCAGGGGTAGTCTCTCCGGTTTTAATTGACAATTTCTTCTCCAAATAAGATTGAATGGCCTCTCCTCCGCAAATGGCGCAAGGTCCTGTGCGGCATATTTCAATTACATTTTTCCCTACCGGATCTAAGTAATATTGAGAATAAAATGTTGCAACCTCATATACTTCAATGGGTTGAATTTCCAATAAATAGGCAACATAATCCATAACATCCACGCTGAGATAGCCTTCAAACTCCTCTTGTGCCATATGCAGCAACGGCAGAATGGCCGACTTCTGCCTGCCTTCCGGATACCGCGCTATGATCTGCCTCACTTTTGCCAAAGTCGCATCCGAAAAACAGATGGTCTTGTTCTCCTTTTTGTGTAACGGATGGTTTATTTTCTTGTCTAACATTCTTTATTACTCTATCGTGATAGCTATTGGCTGTTAGTTGTTAGCTGTTAGCCTATTGCTTTTAATCCTTTATCCTTTTGCCTTTATCCTTTATCCTTCCGATCAGGCATCCAGTTCTCCGGCAATCACATTCATACTACTCATCGTCAAAATGGCATCCGAAAGGAACGAACCCCTCACCATTTCCGGAAAAGCCTGGTAATAAACAAAACATGGTCGCCTGAAATGGAGGCGATAAGGTGTTCTGCCTCCATCGCTGACGAGATAAAAACCTAATTCGCCATTGCCACCTTCCACCGAATGGTATACCTCTCCTACCGGGACTTCGACTTCGCCCATCACAATTTTGAAATGCCAGATCAACGACTCCATTTTGCTGTAAACATCCTGTTTGTCGGGAAGATAAAATTCAGGGACTTCCATATGAAAATTTCCTTCCGGAAGATTTTCAAGAGCATTTTTAACGAGTTTTATGCTCTGCCAAATCTCTTCCTGCCTGACGCAGAAACGATCGTAAGTATCACCGTTTGTCCCTACCGGGATGGTGAAGTCAAAATCGTTGTACGATGAATAGGGATTCATTGCCCTGACATCATAGTCAACACCTGCGGCCCTCAAACATGGACCTGTAAATCCATAATTAAGTGCTCTTTCGGCCGAGATGCCGCCTACATTGATCGTCCTGTCCATGAAAATCCGGTTACGAAGCAGAAGGTTTTCAAACTGAGTGATCACCTTGGGAAGATTCGCAATAAACTCTCTGATCTTTTTGATGACGGAAGGAGTGAAATCCCTTTCAAATCCGCCAATTCTTCCGAGATTGGTGGTAAGTCGCGCACCACAGATCTCTTCGTATATCTCGTAAATTTTCTCTCTTTCCTGAAAAACATACACAAACCCTGTAAGCGCTCCGCTATCTACGCCGATGACACTGTTGCAAACCAGATGATCAGAAATTCGGGCCAACTCCATGATAATGATTCGCATGTAATCAATCCGCTTGTTCGTCTGAACACCCAGAAGCTTCTCTACCGTCGTTTGCCAGCCAATGTTATTGATTGGCGAAGAGCAATAATTCATCCTGTCAGTAAGGGTAGTGATCTGATAAAATGCCCTTCTTTCTGCCAGTTTTTCGAATGCCCGGTGAATATATCCAATGGTTTGTTCTGTATCCACAATCGTCTCACCGTTCATGGTCAGGATATTCTGGAAAATACCATGTGTGGCCGGGTGCGTCGGTCCCAGGTTCAAGGTGCTGAAGTTTTTGTCGTAATCTTCAGGCCTTACTAAAATATGCTCTTTTCCTAAATGTATATTTTCCATCTCAAATATTATCTTCCAAAAAAGCGATCATCCTTGTCTTTCCTTGTTTGGTCTTCAAGTGGGTATTCTTTCCTTAACGGGAAATAATCAAGGTATTCCACATTCAATATCCTGATCAGATTCGGGTGACCGATAAAAATGATCCCAAAGAAATCGTACGTTTCCCGCTCCATCCAGTTGGCTGCAGAAAAAATCTCTGTCAGAGTTTGAATCTCGGGATTATTCACAGAGGTAAACGTTTTCACCCTGATTCTTTTGTTTTCAGGCAAATTATGAAGGTGATATACTACGCCAAGTGCCAATTCCTGATCCGGGTAATGAATCCCGCAGAGGTCGGTGAGAAACTGAAATCCCAGCTCCTCCTTTAAAAATAGAATAACATCAGTAACAGCTTGCTTGATAACAGTAAATGTTAGAATATCAGATGTTTCGTCAATGGAAACTATCTCATTCTTAAATTTTTCATGCAAACTGCTTATGATTTGTTGTTGCTCCATATGCTATTTTATTCCATATTTTTCCAGTAAAGCGCGGTATTCGGGTGAATATCTTCTGCGAAGTGATTCATTTCCTACCAACTCCTGGATTTTCATAAAGCCATCAATTATTTGTTCAGGACGTCGTGGACAACCGGGCACATACACATC
>CAIRSO010000477.1 GCA_903881215.1 uncultured Bacteroidia bacterium | reverse complement strand
GGTTCAAAAAGTCAAATTTCTTTGCGTATTTGTTTGCATTCTAAAGAGGAGATCAGATAAAATGCACATTAAAAATGAAGCGATGTGACATGCACATCGCTTCCTAAGCTAAAAATCAGTCAAACAGAAACTTACATTAAACGAAACAGTCCTTGGACCTATTGGTAATATTCAGGTCCATAGGTCTCTTTTCCTAATCCATGAAAGTGAGGATATTTCGGTTTAATTCCCAAATAGGTGTGCTGGAAATCCTGCCAAACTTCTTCTGGAAGTTCAGACAGAGGTTGATCAATCAATTCACCTCCATCTTGTAAAATAACATTGGACGGATGGGGCGCATATCTTTCTACTGAATTCGCCAGAAAATCTTTGAATCGTTCCAACTCTTTGACAGACCAGCCACTGGCCTCTTCTGCCAAATAATAACTATTTGTCTCTGCCATCCATCTTGTAGGCTTGATCTTATACATCCATCCTTTTTGATATGGATCTTCATTTAGCACTTCAGGATTTTTCTGAAGCACGGAATTGGTTGAAAGGATCTCCCCAGAGATTGGTGAAAGAATTCGGAGCTCTTTGCCCTTATGGTTGACAACGGCCAGAAGCTCATCCTTTTTTACTATTTCTCCAGACGTTCTAAGCCTTTCAAATTTAACTTCACCGGTGAGGTGCAGCAATAAATCGTCCATCCCGACTTTGGCAATACCCTGACTGTCCAAATGGGTCCACATATGATTCCTGCTGAAGAAAATGCCTTGAGGGATTCTTAATACACTTGCAGTAAGAGTTCCCAGTCTTTTCTGCAACTGTTTCGTTATTTTTACCTGTCTGTTCAGCACGATCCAGAATGGTACAAGGATGGCGAAGAAGGCGATAATAGCCAGATACTCTATCCCTTTCGTCTCAAAAATGTTGTGGTAAGTAAATCCGTCCATAACTTTGTTTTTAAAGGTTAACAATTTTTGATATTTTGGCTCATAATCATGAGCAAACAATTCTCTAATTTTCTTCTTTCACCCAGGATGGAGATTCTCTCAATACCGGCATACGATTGATAATCCATTTGAATATCAGTATCTCCGTAAATATTACAGCTAGAGTGACCACAATTTCCATCCAGGAAGGGTAATAATGCACAGCAGCATCCCATTTAAATCCAATGACCGTCACGTTCAATCTGTTCAGGATAATCCCCAGCATGGTTAAAATGGCAGCTACCCTTATGAGCAATACATTTCTGGTGCGGTAACTGTACATATAAAGGAACATTGGAAGCAACACGAAACCTATCATTTCGAGGAGGAACCAATAGCCCATTTTTGTATCCAAATACTCCCAGCGCTTTCCGTGGATAAATACAAGTAGTTGTAAAAAGAAATAGGCAAACATGGCTCCGGCACAGATTTTGGCCAACCCTTGAAGGATTCCGCTCTGTGCCTTGTGATTTTTCTCACTTATCTGATTAAAAAACACTTTGTGGCTAATGGATCCTTCAAAAATCACCATTGACAATCCGGCAAAAACACTGGATACCAAAAACATCACCGGAATAAACTCAGAATACCACAAAGGATGGATCTTGTCTTTTGCCATTAGAAACAATGCGCCAAGTCCTGATTGATGCAAGGTTGAAAGGGTAATACCAAATATAACTGCCCCAATGGTCATCCCGGAAAGGATCTTCCTGGCACGTCTTGCACCAAGCCATTCGGCGATGGCAGGAGAAAATTCGATTAGCTCAGCAATCATGTAAAGTAAAAAGTGCCATGCCACAAGGAACAGGACTGAACTGGTTCCGAAACTGTTTCCAATAATTGGATTGATCACATTCCAGGGTCTGCCTAAATCAAGCAGCAAAGCTCCTGCATAGAAAACATAGGCAAGGAAACCGTTTAGTACAGTTACTCTGACAATCGAATGGTATTTATCCATTTTAAGAATATAAACCATAAATGTCAGAACGTATGCTCCTCCGGCGAAAGCTACCCCGGTTACAACATCGAATCCTATCCACAAGCCCCAGGGGATATCTTGTGACAGATTGGTGATAGAACCAATACCTTTCATAAATCGAATAACAATCAACACAATTCCCAAAACAATTATCGGAAAGGCGATCATGTTAAAAGGGGTAAGAAATTTACCTCTTGGCTTAAGTTCACTCAAAAGAAATTTAAAGATGGATCCACCATCGTTGTCTTTTGCTATGGGCTGAAGTTGCTTATTCATTTTCGTCTTCTTTAGAGTTAGTTCTGTTTTTAGTGGCTTCATGGATACCT
>CAIRSO010000476.1 GCA_903881215.1 uncultured Bacteroidia bacterium | reverse complement strand
GGGGAAATAGAATATAAGAGCAGTCAAAGGTCATTATTCCAGTTTAAAAATAAACGATCAAAGCCTTTGAAAATTGAAGTCATACGTCTTTCTTGTTCTTGTATTTCAGCGGAATGGCCTAAAAATGAAATTTTTCCCAATGAAATAGGAATTATAGAAGTAAGTGTTGATACCGGACATTTAGGTTTTTTTCGTGAGAAATTAGTTGTTTATTATACTGAAGAAAAGATAAAGTCAGATACGCTTTTTATTTCAGGAAATTTAGTTTATCGTGAAGATAATTAGTTTTTCGCTTCAAACTTATATGATTATGATCATAAGGGAGATTCTAAACAATGATTTTTAAAATTAAGTCAAGTTCATTAGACCAATTATTGCAGTGGCCCGAAGCATGCCAACGTTTCAAATCAAATCTTCTAACAATAGAAACAAGACAAGCAATAGGGGCCGTTTAAACAGCTAATTCATTAACTATTGTGCCATTTATCCAAATACCAACTCTCTTCCTTCTCCATCCTTATCACCTTTATTCTGTTGATGATTGTAGGTGCGAGCTTGTTGCCATTACTAAATGTGCAGTTAACCCCTTCCCGGTCGTTGCCGGGAATGGCTGTCAGTTACCGCTGGCCCGATGCATCCGCACGGGTGATTGAACAGGAGGTTACGGCAAAACTCGAAGGTCTGTTTAGCTCAGTTAAGGGTATTAAGGGGGTTTCTTCCGTTTCGTCGAAAGGTTCAGGTCGCATTAATCTGTCCTTTAAGAAGACGGTCAATCTGGATGCCGCCCGCTTTGAGGTTGCTTCATTGATCCGGCGGGCTTACAGCGATTTGCCGGCACAAGTTTCGTTTCCCGAACTATCGATGAGCACAAGCGGCACAAATAGCAACCCAATAATGACCTATACGCTCAATGCCAGCGAGAGTCCGTTTTTTATCCAGAAATTTGCCGAGAGCAACCTGGTTCCCAAATTGTCGGTGATACCGGGTATAAGCGGTGTTAAAGTATATGGGTCAACACCTTATGAATGGGAAATCCGGTTTAACAGTGAACTGGTTCAGCAGTTGGGTATCCGCTCAAATGAGATTGCCCGGAGTGTCTCCGATTATTTTCGCAAGGACTATTTAGGAGAAGGAACCATTACGGAAGTTTCTTCTAATGCCGAAACAATTACCGGCATTTATTTGAGCAATGGTAAAGGCGACTCCATTCAGTGGCACTCCATCCCTGTGAAAAAGGTGAATGACCGGATGGTTCTTTTGGGAGATATTGCCACTGTTGCTTACAAAGAACAACAGGCTTCTTCTTATTTCAGAATCAATGGCCTAAATACAATCAATCTGGTTATTTACCCTGAAGACAATGTCAATAACCTGATTTTGGCAAAAAAAGTTAAGGAAGAAGAGAACCAGCTAAAAGCCGGACTGCCTTCGGGTTACTCGCTACTGCTTGCCAACGATACCACCCAATTTCTGAATGATGAATTAAATAAGATTTCTGAGCGAACGATTTTTTCCCTGATTATCCTGCTGACTTTCGTTTTATTGATCAGCCGAAAGTTCAAATACCTGCTGCTAATAACGATCGGCATAATCGCCAATCTATCGATCGCTTGTATATTTTATTACGTATTGAAAATCGAAATCCATTTGTACACTTTGGCCGGAATTACCATTTCATTCGGGATGATCATCGACAACAGCATCATCATGATCGACCATATTCTTCATCAGGGTAACCGGAAAGCATTTTTAGCCATTCTGGCATCTACTTTGGCAACGGTTGGCGCATTGAGTGTGATTTTTTTCTTTAAGGAAGAACAAAAAATTAACCTGGTAGAATTTGCTCAGGTAATCATTGTCAACCTGTCTGTTTCAATGGGAGTTGCACTGCTTTTTATTCCCGCATTGATGGACAAGGTGAAATTAAGCATCTCAAAAACTTCACGAAATATCAGAAGAAAAAGGCGGGCCTTGCGGATCTCGAAGTTCTATGAACGGTCCATCAGGTTTAGCAAACGGTATAAATGGGCCTATATCGTCTTGTTTATCCTTGGTTTTGGAATTCCGGTGCAGTGGCTTCCAACTAAAATTGAGCAGGAAGGAACCTGGGCCAAATGGTACAATAAAACGTTGGGAAGTCCTTTGTTTACAGAAGATATCCGGCCAATTGCCGAAAAGGTACTGGGTGGTTCATTGCGGCTTTTTTCAGAATTTGTTTTCGAAAACTCATATTATTCAGAACCTTCACGTACAACCCTTTATGCGCAAGGTAAGATGCCCGAAGGGTGTACCGTGCAGCAATTAAATGATGCAATGGTGCTAATGGAAAATTTCCTGAGTAAATTCAATGAAATCGATTTATTCCAGACTTCCATCACGGCATATAATAATTCATCAATTACTATCCAGTTCAAACCTGAATATGAGTTTGGCTCCTTCCCCTATTTCTTAAAGGAAGAGATTACTTCGAAAGCCATTAGCCTTGGCGGGATGGACTGGTCGGTTTACGGGGTTGGACAGGGGTTCTCCAACTCACTGAATACCGGGTTTAAAAATAGCCAGATCATCCTCGAAGGTTACAATTATGACCAGCTTTATGGCTATGCTGATCAACTGAAAAGTAAATTACAAGAAAATGAGCGTGTCAAAGATATCGAGATATCAGGATCTACAGGTTGGAATGCCAAAACGCTTTATGAATATTCCATTGATTTTAATTATGAAGGTCTTGGTCTGAACAATGTTGAGATGGGTCAGTTTTATGCTTTCTTAAAGGATAAAGTTTTCAAATCTGGTCTTTCCCCCGTATATGCCAACAACGAACTTCAACCGGTATCGCTTGTTTCCGATTCATATGGTGTGTTCAATGTTTGGGACTTAAATAACCGCCCAGTTTCCATTGATGAAAGACAATTCAAACTGGCCAGCTTTGGAT